>NZ_ADHJ01000040.1:0-35394 GCF_000193415.1 Paenibacillus vortex V453 | reverse complement strand
AGCAGGTAATCGGATGACTCCAGCAGTTTAGCGGACTGAGGACACCCTCTTTCCTGGAAAAAGGGGTTTCGGCGGATCTAATGGACATGAGAGCCGTTATTCTCTATAACAGACGACTTTTTGGTCGCTTTCAAGCTGAATAGCGGCTGTGGAGTCCGTTAGAAAGTGTGATGGGCATAAATCGGGTGAATAACGTACCTGAGGTCAGTTAAGCCCCGGTGGTATGAACATCGACACGTCTGCTGGCACATTAAGCAAATAGCCCCTCTCACTTTACTTTGACAAAATAAATTAACTTATGTTAATTTATTTACATAGGTTAATCTAAAAGGTGGTGCGAGCATTGACAACACATTCAGATATCCCATTAAGAGAATTAAAAAAAGCCAAAAACAAAATCACGCTGTATGAAGCGGGATTGTCCCTGATGCAGGGTCGGATGTTCAGCCAAGTCATGCTGGAGGACATCTGCCGGAGGGCAGAGCTTTCAAAGGTTACCTTTTTCAAGTTCTACCAGCGCAAAGAGGATATCCTGGTTTATTTCATGCGGATATGGCTGACCGAGCGGATCATTGAGATTGAGACGGAAGGTAAAAAGGGATTTCAGGCATTTCGCCATCTGTTGTCCCAGGTGGCGAAGGAACATCAGGTGAGGCCGGGGATGATGCCGAGCCTGATCTCCTTTCTGGCCGAGCAGAACATGCAGCCCAGCATGCCTGAGCTTAGCCCGGCGGAGGTGACGCTGCTCTTTCCCGGCCAAGAGGAAGCCGGTAGCTTATCGCCCAATATGTACGAATTGTTCCAGCAATTCATGAAGGAAGAAGCCCAGGCCGGTAACCTCAATAAAGCCTTGACCTTGGAGCAGGCCGTGCAGATAGGTTTCACGGTTTTTTACGGCGCATTTCTAACGGCACAGCTGTACAATTCAACAGACATAGAACGTTTTTACGAGACCCATCTGGGCCTGCTGGAAACGAAAAAAGAGGAGTGATACACACGTATGAGCAAGGTAATCCCAGGGCGTTATACCGCACACATAGATGGACCCTTCGTTGTATTTGTGATCGGGATGCGGATTAATAAATGGTGGTCGGTGCATAAATGGCTGCCTGTGGTGAACGCCATGTCCCCCATGACTCAGGAGCTGTACCGGAACAAAGAGGAGCTTGGATTTTTGGATGGCACTTTTCATTTGTCGTGGCGGGGAGTTACCCTCATTCAATATTGGAGAAGTTTCGAACACCTGGAGCATTATGCCCGTCATGGAGCCAAACATCTGACCGCCTGGAGGGACTTCAACCGCAAGGTTGGAACGGGTGGGGACGTTGGTATTTTTCACGAATCCTATCTCATCGATCAAGGTCAATACGAATGTGTATATAACAATATGCCGAGGTTCGGTCTGGCGAAAGCCGGAGCCCATGTTCCAGCGACGGGACGCAGGGAAACGGCAAGCCGGCGGCTGGGCCGCGAGGGAGAACCCGCTGTGCCCACTCCTCCCAATCCTCCCAATCCGTAGTCTCCGAATATCGGCGGTGGGCGGATCCTCTGAATTACCACACAGTTAAGGGTAAGGATAAATACCATAGGATTAAGATCCAGTCCATGCTATGCAAGTAGTGATGCTTTAGACGTGTTTTTCATGACTTGTCCAAAAAAGTGTTGGTAAACCCCGGGCGTTCTTCTATGATGAAATTACTTCCAATCGATGAATCGGATTAGGAATTCTATCACTCAGGGGGATGCCTATGGGAAGAAAAGCGTGGTTTTACCGACAGCTTTTATCGTATATGCCGGTCTTCTTTATCGTGATTTCCTTTGTGTTTTTTGTATTTTTCCAAATGCTCGGCGAACAGTCGCGGCAAGGCGCGATTCAAGCCAATGAGATGATGATTCAGCAGGCGATGCGCTCGGTGGATAATTCGCTGAAAGCGATTGACCAGATGCTGGTGCAGGAACTGTTGTTCAACCCGGATATGTCCGAGTTTTTCAATCATGAGGATCAGGATAATGTTTATTTAAACATGCAGGCGCTGAAGGCGATGAAGCAGTTCAAGGTCTCCAACCCGCTCGTGGATTCTATGGTGCTTGTTCGGGCAGAGGACGAGTTTGTCTTAAGCACTTCATCCACCTTCAAATTACAGGATTATGCTGATTATAGCTTTCTCAGGCCCTATTTAAGTCAGGCCAACAGCGAAGCCAAGTGGAGTGGCGTCAGGGATTTTCATGAATTCAGCTTTAATAACGCATCGAAGGTGCTGACCCTTGTACGTGAAGCGCCCTTCGTTACGCATGGCAAAGGCATCATAACGATTAATATCAAGGCAGATGCCATACATCAAATGATACTCAGCATGGTTAATCCCGAGGTGAGTTTTATTCATGTGTTGGATGCGGCAGGTTATGCCATGAATGCAAGCACCTCCGCCTCGGAGGATGGGGAAATGGTCTCCCGTGCGGTGTCTCCGTATACCAATTGGGTTTATGAGGGAGGATTAACCCGGGGCAAGATGGCGGATTTCGTCAGCCAACTATACAATGTATGGTTTATGGTCGGCCTACTCATGTGCGCAGCCGGTATCGTCTGGATTATATGGGTGACCCGTAGAAATTATAAACCCATTGAGGCCATCGTGTCCCGGATTCAGAAATATTCGCAGTCCAAGACAAGCTCCTTGCTCCATGGCAGTAAACAGGATGAATTTGCTTTTATCGAATCTGCGCTGGAGAGCATTCTGGAGCAGTCGAACAGCTTCCAACAGCAGCATCGGGAGGATTTGCATCTGCGAAAAGCGTATTTGTTTCAGCAGTTGATGGAAGGGCAGTACCCGTCCAGCCTGGAGCAATGGAACGTGCAGCACGATGTCATGGGATTGCCTGACTTGTCCAAACCGCTAACGGTTCAAGTGATCGAGATCGACAAATACACACTGTTCTGCGATCAATACCTGCAGCAGGACCAATATTTGATGAAGTTTGCCCTGAAAAGCGCAGTCCAGGAAATTGCTGCAGGACAGGGAGCGGTCATATGGACAGAATGGATATCTGCCTCCAAGCTGGGCGTCATAACGGAGGCACGGGAGCAGAACGCTGAACAGCAGATGGTTGCGCTGTTTGAGCATGCCCGCCTGTGGACGGAAGAGTATCTTAAACTGACCATTACAATTGGCATTGGGGAGATAGCGGAGCGGTACACGGACATCACGGAGTCCTACGAGCAGGCACTTACCGCATTGAAGTACAAAATGATCCTCGGCGAGAACCGAATCATTCATTATACACAAGTAACCGGCGAGGAGCGGGGCCATGCCTTTGATTTTCTGAACCTGATCCGGTCCATGGCTCAATCTTTCCGGCTTGTTAACGGGGACTGGCAGGCGAAATACGATACCCTCATCCATAACATTGAACAGAATATGCTGGACCGGGACGGCGTGGTGAGTTTGGCCGATTACATGATGTATTCGCTGGGTCGGGAAATGTCGTGCATGGCCAAAGAGTTTCAGGATTTGTGGATACAGGAGGGACAGCCGGCCTTAAGGAGGGCTCTTCAATCTTCCGAGACGCTGGAGCAGCTGGAGCATAGCTATGGGGAAGCTTTATCCAGCCTGTTCAAGAGCATGTCAGCCCTGATGCAAGGGCGCAATCATGCGGATGCGATTTTGAAAATACGCTTGTTTATGGAGCAGAACTCGAGCAACCCGGACCTATCACTCCATTATTTGAGCGAACGCTTCGATATAAACTGGAAGACGCTGAGCAAGCTGTTTCGCGAGGAGACTGGACAGAAATTTGTGGATTATTTAATCGAGCTGCGGATGAATCATGCCCGGAAACTGCTTCAAGAGACATTGCTTCCCGTGCAGGATATAGCCACCGAAGTCGGATATTCGAATGCCATCTCGTTTGGGCGGATGTTCAAAAAAATGACGGGAATGTCGCCGGGTGACTACCGGGAGCAAGCGGCTTCAGACACTCGGACTACGGGTGCCGACCGTTCGATCTAACCCTTCTAATACATGACCTTGCCATTTAGAAAGTCCTGCGGATTTTGCGGTCCTGCCGGGCTTTTTTGCTATAACGCGAGATTGGTTTAGTGGAGAAAAAGGTTTATCGCTCGACGTTACATGTATGGATTGTGCTGCGTCTCTTTTAGCGGAAATACGTTGATCCGGAGAATCTTGTTTATTGAACGGGGCGAGGTGTTCCCTCTAAACTTGAGGTCATCACGAAGTGAAGGAGGGTGACCTGATGGCTCGTATGAGCAAAGTCATGACATTACCTGCAGGTGCATCTGCACCACCGAACAAGCCCGTAAACCGAACGAAGAAGAAGCTGATGAGGCACTGGCAGTTTTACCTGCTGATATTCTTCCCGCTGCTCTATATCATCCTCTTCAAATACGTTCCGATGTTCGGCGTCTTGATTGCGTTTAAGGAATACAACGTGGTGCAAGGCATATTCGGCAGCCCCTGGATCGGTTTCGATTATTTCAGTCAGCTGTTTGAGGCACCGTTCTTCTGGCAGTATGTCCGCAACACGCTGGAAATCTCCCTGTACGGTCTCCTAGTCGGTTTCCCTGCCCCCATTCTGTTGGCGCTGGCGCTGAATGAGATCAGGAACGGCCGATTCAAGAAAACCGTCCAGATGGTTACGTATGCCCCATACTTCATATCAACAGTTGTGATCGTCTCCATTCTGATTGTGAATCTCTCGCCAAATACCGGGCTGATGAGCAATCTATACCGGGCGTTGGGGCTTGAGACTGTGGATTTCCTAGGCATTCCAGGGCTGTTCAAATCGATTTATGTCTGGTCTGATGTATGGCAGTTCACCGGATATGGCGCCATCATCTATATTGCGGCCTTGGCTGGAGTTAACCCCGATTTGTATGAGGCAGCAAGGGTGGATGGTGCAACCCGCCTCCAAAAAATCATCCATATCGATATTCCCAGCTTGGTTCCCGTCATCGTCATCCTGTTGATTCTGAATCTTGGCAACCTGATGAGCCTCGGCTTTGAGAAAATTTATCTCATGCAAAATCCGCTCAATCAGAATACGTCCGAGGTCATCTCCACTTATGTGTACAAGGTCGGATTGCTTGGAGCAAACTTCAGTTTCTCGGCCGCAATCGGCTTGTTCAACTCGTTGATCAATTTTATTTTGCTGGTTATTGTCAATTACGTATCCCGAAGAGTCTCATCCACAAGTCTATGGTAGGAGGAATCGCATGAGCAGAACCACAGTACGGGAGTCCGCTGCAGACCGGATATTTCTTGGCATCGTATATCTGTTCTTAGCCATCATTCTGATCGTTATTCTGTTTCCGCTGCTGCATATTGTAAGCGCATCCTTCAGTTCTCCTTCGGCAGTATCCTCTGGCAAGGTGTGGCTGTGGCCCGTGGATATTACGCTGATGGGGTATAAAGCTGTATTTCAGAATTCCAACATTCTGATCGGGTTTGGCAACTCCTTGTTCTATGCTGTCGTCGGCACAATGGTCAATGTTGCGTTCACGGTGATGCTTGCTTATCCGCTGGCCCGAAAGACGTTTTACATTCGAAATATGGTGATGATGCTGCTGGTGTTCACGATGTTTTTCGACGGGGGATTGATTCCTAACTATTTGCTCGTGAAGTCGCTGGGCATGCTCGATACGCGCTGGGCCATGATTATACCGGGTGCGCTGGCCGTATTTCAGGTCATCATTGCCAGAACCTTTTTTCAGACCACCATTCCAGAGGAACTGGCCGAGGCTGCGGAGATGGATGGGAGCAGCGACATTACCTTTTTTATTAAAATCGTCCTGCCGCTTTCCAAGCCGATCCTGGCTGTGCTCGCACTTATGTATGCGGTCGGTCATTGGAATTCTTATTTCAACGCCTTGATTTATCTCAAGGACAGCAGCCTGTTTCCGCTTCAGATATTCCTGAGGGACATTTTGATTCTGAATTCCGTCAGCTCGGAGATGGTGACCAATGTGAATGAGCTTCTGGCTCGTGAGGGACTGAAGGACTTGCTGAAATATTCGCTGATTGTGGTTGCAAGCGCGCCGGTGTTGATCATCTATCCGTTTGTGCAGAAGTATTTTGTCAAGGGTGTCATGATCGGCTCCTTGAAAGGATGAACCTTAGTTAACCGGATGTTATGGAGGGGGTGAGGCCGACATTGCAGAATAGGGTATTTCTGATGTTCAGACAAACTGGGGGTCGTTGCTAAAGCGGTTTCATACAAGATCAATGGGCGGGTATTCCATATTAAGGAGGAATTGATTTGAGAAGGTTCACTGGATTATGTTTAAGTCTGATTCTGGCCGTTAGTACGTGGTACTATCAGCTTGCCGGTAAGGACGAGTGAAACAGGAACTGAAGGTTCGGCAAGTTCCCCGGGGTCAGGCGCACCTGTTGAATTATCGGTGTTTGCTCCTCAGACAGCGGGGATTGAAAGTCTGGATGTCAATCCGTTCTCCAAGCATATTGAAGATAAGCTGGGCATTACATTTAAATGGAATACAACGCCCGACGCGGTATTCAACGATAAGAAACTGTTGATGCTGGCAAGCGGGGATTATCCGGCCCTCATCATGAATGCCGGCATATCCAAGGCGGATCAGATCAAATATGGCATGCAGGGGGCTTTCATTCCGTTAAATGACTTAATTGACCAGCACGCACCCAACATCAAAAAAGCGCTGGAGGAAGTTTCCTATTTAAAACCGGCCATAACTGCGCCGGACGGGAATATTTATGCACTTCCGAAGGTGAATGAGTGCCTGCACTGCACATATGGTCAGCGGATGTGGGTCAATACGACCTGGCTCGATAAGTTGGGGCTGGAGATGCCCACAACAACCGATGAGTTCTATGAAGTGCTGAAAGCCTTCAAGGAGCAGGATCCGAATGGCAATGGCAAAGCGGATGAAATTCCGATGACAACCTCCCTTGATGTGTGGGGTGGAGGTGTAGATGCTTTTTTGATGAATGCCTTCATCTACAATAACGGCACAACCTATTTAAGTGTCAAGGATGGCAGGGTGATCTTGTCCGCGGCTGAGCCCGAATGGAAGGAAGGGCTGAAGTACCTCCGCAAGCTATACAGCGAAGGACTGATCGACAAGGGAGCCTTTACGCAAAATGGGGATGCCGTGAAGCAGCTCGGGAACAAAACGGACAATGTAGTCGGTACCGTTGGGTACGCACTGATCAGCAGTGTGCTGGAACCGACGGAAGCGAAGCCGCGTCATAAGGAATACGATGTCGTGCCTCCGCTGAAAGGTCCGGGCGGGGTACAGCTTGCAGGGTACAGCGTAGGTGCTGGTGACGGATCGTTTGTCATTACAAACAAAGCGACAGAGGAGCAGCGGGTGGCAGCGATTAAGCTGGCGGATTACCTGTTCTCCGAGGAAGGCACTGTGATGACCTCGTGGGGTTTTGAAGGAGACGGCTGGCGGAAGGCGGAGTCCGGGGCTCTGGATTACAATGGCAAGCCAGCCGTATACGAAGCGCTGAAACGGGATGTGCCCGATGGATCGCTTGACGTGACCTGGTGGCAGCTCGGCACGATGCTGATGGTGAACTCGCTTCGGGAATCCTTTGTGGCACCGGCGGATCCGCTTGGCAACGGAGCCTATGAATATCGCCTATGGCTTGCCGCGAAGAAATACGAGCCATTTGCGAAGCCGGATGCGGTCTACCCGACGGACGTATTTATCGATCCCGCCGATGCAACCTTTATCGCTCAGATTCAGAAGACTATTCAAGATTACGTGAAATCGAACCTGGCCCAATTCGTGACCGGCAGTAAGGATATTGAGAAGGATTGGGATGCATATGTTAGCGGGTTTAAAGGACTGCAGCTGGATAAGTATCTGGAAATTCACCAGAAGGCATTAGACAACCAAGGATAGATAGGAATGGGAGGTTTATCGCGTGCACAATTTCATTGAATACGCTGCCAACATTAAGCCCTCGGAGCGCCAACTAGCCGTACAGGAGACGGAGTTTTATGCTTTCTTTCATTTTACAATCAATACGTTCACGGATATGGAATGGGGCACCGGAAAAGAGGATCCCGCATGGTTTAATCCCGAGCAGCTGGATGCTGACCAGTGGGTTGAAGCCTGTATCAGTGCCGGCATGCGCGGCTTGATCCTCACATGCAAGCATCATGACGGGTTCTGTCTCTGGCCAAGCCGCTATACGGAGCATACCGTGAGGAACAGCCCTTGGCGAAGCGGGCTCGGCGATGTGGTGAAGGAGGTTGCCGATGCTTGCAGAAGAGGCGGAATCAAATTCGGGATTTACCTGTCCCCTTGGGATCGGCATGAACCGTCATATGGAGATTCAGCGCGATACAATCAATTCTTCCTGAATCAATTACGAGAGCTGCTGACCGGCTATGGCGATCTATTCTGCGTCTGGTTTGACGGTGCCTGCGGTGAAGGACCGAACGGCAAGCGTCAGGAATACGACTGGGAGGCGTATTACTCGCTGATTCGCGAGCTGCAGCCGAACGCCGCCATCTCGGTATGCGGGCCGGATATCCGCTGGTGCGGGAATGAGGCGGGACACTGCAGAGAATCCGAATGGAGCGTAGTTCCTTCGTCATTGCGCCAGAATGAAGCCATCCAGGAAAAATCGCAGCAAGCCGACGATCGGGAGTTTGCGCGCCGTTATGAGTCGGATGAAGAGGATCTGGGCAGCCGTGATGTCATTCAGGGCGAGCAGGAGCTGGTGTGGTATCCGGCTGAAGTCAACACGTCCATCCGTCCGGGGTGGTTCTACCATGCTTCCGAGGACGGTAAGGTTAGATCTCTGAAGGAACTGCTCCATATCTATTACGGATCGGTTGGCGGCAACGCGACTTTTCTGCTCAATATTCCGCCGGATACCCGGGGACTGGTTCATGAGCATGACATGCAGCGGCTGCGGGAGCTTGGAGATGCCATTCGCAATACGTTCAGGACCAATCTCGCAGCGGATGCACATATAACGGCATCGGAAAGCAAGCAGGGATGGGACGCGCGTCATATGCTGGATGGCAGCAGAGATACGTATTGGAGTCCGGAGGACGGTACCGAGTATGCCGTGATTGAACTGGACTTCGGACGTGAGATCGATTTCGATCATATTGTGCTGGCTGAATATCGGTATGGACAACGAATCGAGAGGTTTGAGCTTGAATATATCGCAAATGGAACCTGGCATCCGATTCAATCCGGCACCGTTGTTGGTCACAAGCGCATCTGTCGATTTTCTGCCGTGCGTTCTCAGTATATTCGGCTGACCATTATGGAATCGAGATGGTGCCCGCGCCTGTCCAGCTTTGAAGTGTACAGGGGCGCTGGGGATTGATAGGCTGATTGCGAAACCGAATCATATTTTTCCAAAAAAAGATTCGTTCACCTTCCGCTCCCTCCAGATTAGTGTAAGATGTATGTGAGACCAGACCTTACTCCACAGTAGAGAGGATGTATCGCGCATGAGCCAATCCGTAACGTTCCAGACCCGGCTTCTGAGCTCCTTGTCCAAAGTGTTTGCCGATGAAGAACTGTTGCAAGGTTCGTATAACAACGGGTCCGCATTTTGTAATGAGACGTTTTCGTTTCAGGTCGCTTACCGTTCCAATCGCTTGTTGAAAAACATCCGTGTCATACTTCAGTCGGAGATAAGCCCGCACATTATCGTCCGTTCCGTTGGTCTGGTTCCATCGGAGCTGCCAGCGTACCATGATCATGACGAATTTGTCTTAAGATCCACGCCGGGCCTGTATCCGGACCCGCTGCTGCCCTTGACCGCAGAATCTGTTGTGACAGGATACCCGAACCAGTGGAGAAGTCTATGGATTACGGTGCAGCCTGAGGATGAGGTAAAGGGCGGTACATATGAAATAGGAATCCGCTTTGAAGCCGATTCGGGGGAGTCGCTTGGTGAAGAGGTCTTCACACTGGAAGTCATTCCGGCATCATTACCTGCCCAAACGCTGATTCATACAGAATGGTTTCATGCCGATTGTCTGGCTGCCTATTACGGTGTCGAGATTTTTAGTGAGCGTCACTGGGCCTTGATGGGACAATTTATGGGGACTGCTGCCCGGCATGGGATCAATATGATCCTTACGCCTTTGTTTACGCCTCCGCTGGATACAGAAGTGGGCGGGGAGCGTCCCACGGTACAACTGGTTGATGTGGCTGTTAGCGAAGATGGAACGTATGCGTTTGCATTCGATAAACTCGACCGCTGGGCGGACTTATGCGATGCTCATGGAATTCAATACCTGGAGTTCTCGCATCTCTTCACGCAATGGGGAGCCCGGCATGCGCCGAAGATTATGGGCAACGTGAACGGCAAGAGCGAGAAGCTGTTCGGGTGGGATACGGATGCGATGGGATCTTCGTACCATGCCTTCATCAGGCAATTCATTCCGGCGCTGATCGGCTGGATCGAAAGCCGGGGACTGAAACAGCGCTGCTATTTCCATGTATCCGACGAGCCGTCTGTCTCCCATCTGGAGGCATATAGTCATGCGAGCCGATTGATGAATGAACTGCTGCCAGATTATCCAATTATTGATGCCTTATCCGATATTTCGTTCTATGAGCAAGGACTGGTGAAGCGACCGATTCCAGGAAGCAACCACATCGAGCCTTTTCTGGACCAACAAGTAACGCCATTGTGGACCTATTATTGCTGTTCCCAGTACAAAGAGGTATCGAACCGCTTCTTCAATCTGCCGTCGGCAAGAAACCGGATTCTCGGCATTCAGCTGTATAAGTACAACATCGAGGGGTTCCTGCACTGGGGATACAACTTTTGGAACTCGCAATACTCGCGCCGCGCCATTGATCCATTCCAGGTGACGGATGCGGACGGCGGTTTTCCTTCCGGGGATGCTTTTGTGGTATACCCTGGCGAAGAAGGGCCTATCGAATCCATTCGGCTGAAGGTATTTCAGGAGGCACTGCAGGATTTGAGAGCGCTTCAGCTGCTCGAGACGCTGATCGGCCGAGAAGCCGTCATGCAGTCGCTGGAGGAAGGGCTGGAGGAGCCGATCACCTTTAAGTGCTACCCCAGGGATATGGAATGGCTGCTGTCGAAGCGGCAGTGGATGAATGAGGAGATCAAGGCGAATATGGTTGTGAAGTAAACGGGAGGGCAAGTGCAGCTCCATCCAAACCCGTGTGAATATATTGAAAATGCCCCGCATTCACCGTTTAACGGTGAACGTGGGGCATTCGTTTTATGTACATAACCTCTGCTTAAAGAATTCGATTGTTTTTTTCCACGAGTCCACACTGGCTTCCGCAAGTTGCTGCTTGGTTCCCGGATCGGGGGAAATCGCACGCAAGTAAGGTATGCCGATGTAATGGCCTGCCCCATCATAGATTAGATGCTTGGATATCGCTGCTGGATCGTTTTGTGTTTTTCTCCGTAATCCTTGCTCCGATAGAGCAGCAGAATCCCAGCTTTCATCGGCTGATCCCGATATCATTAAGACTTCGCCGTTTATTTTTTCTAAAGGGATGGTTGCCCTCTCCAGCCAATCGATGTTAGCGGACAACCCGTCGTGCCATTTACGGAAAGGATTTCCCTTTTGGCTAATCCACATTTCTTTGCATTCATTCGCCAATTGGACTGGATTATCTGGCTGCAGATAGGGGAGCGGCTGGCCTTGGTAGGTCCATGCAGGTGGAAGCGTTGGATCATTACTCCATGGGACAATTCCGCTGAACGATACGGCTGATCCGTTCAAGGAGACAACGGCTGTGATTTCAGGAAACAAGGCGGCTGACCACAGAGCAAGTTCACTGCCCCTTGACGTACCGTGAATTCCGAATCCTCCTGCCTGAATTTCAGATCGCTTCTGCAGCCATTTTATGGCCGATTCAACGTATTCAAGTGGTATATCCCTTAGCTGCTTTTGGAGATTCTCCACGCCGAAATAGGCAAGCGCGAATACCGAGAATCCGTGCGAGGCCAGAAGGGCAGCGGTTTTCTCGTTCATGCCTCCCTCGGATCCGCCCACAACGATAATGCCGGGTCTGGGTTTCAAATCCTTGTTATAAAAAAAGTTCCCAATCAAACCTGCTTCCCGCACGGTTTGCTTCACAGTATCATTGCTTGTCCAATGGCGGGTTACAGCTTGATGTGCCACAATCTCATCATGAGTTTCCAACAGCATTAGCGAGGTTTGTGGCGACAGTTCATCACGAGTGTCGGGTTGATTATATTTTTCGTCCAGAACATGCGTCAGTGCATTCTTTACGGTAGGCTCCATGGACCAAAACAAGGCCATTCCATCCACGCCGCAGTATGTGCCATGGATGGGTGCTTGATGGTCCAGCTCTACTTTACCTTCAGGGTCTGCAACAAAACTCGCCTGTGAGGCTAAATATCGTTCCTCATTTATTTTTTTGATCAGATGGAATGTTACGGTTTCTTGCGGCTGCATCCCAGCGGCAGATATCTTTATAGGAGCATCCACCATGGAATGAGGATCACTGATTATAATTTTAGATCGGTTCACAAGCAACAATCGCCTCCTTATTTGAGTGAAGATGATATAGTTCTGCTTATCAACGTAAAAGTCCTTTTTTAACCCATAGAGGTGGTTGAGGGATTCATGGGCGATTAAGGCCAACCACGCCTTCGGCGAAAGAGGTCTGCTGTGGTTCTAGTGGTGCAGCTGAATTTATGCCATCATAGAGGCAAGGGGGTAATACGATGTATTTGGATTTCAAGTTTGCGGATGACCGTCCGGCGTATATTCAAGTCAAGGATTACATGAAGCGCTTGATGACAACCGGTGCGCTGCAAGCGGATCAGAAGCTTCCCTCCACGCGAGAGCTGAGTGTTTTACTTCGGGTTAGCCGTAATACGGTGCTCAGCGCTTACTCGGATTTGGAGGACGAAGGCTATATCTACGCGGTCAAAGGGCAGGGACATTTCGTTGTCCCGTCGGTAAGTGGGGTATCTGTACAGCTAGAAGGTAAGCGGCTGGATTGGGCTCCGCGTCTGAATGATTACGCCCGGCTCGCGGAAGAGAATGATCTGATGAAGCATGGCATCCGCGCCGAGAAGGGCGCCATATCTTTTACAAGCATCGCTCCCGATGAGAAGCTGTTTGATCTGCAAAATGTAAAGCGTGCATTTCTGGACCGGATGTCGCTTGAAGGGGAGGTTCTCCTTAACTACGGTTATGCCAAGGGTTATAAACCGCTCATCGATTATCTTCTCCGTTATATGGAGAACAAGGGCGTGAATATCCAGGGCAAGGATCTGCTTATCACAAGCGGTTTTACAGAAGCGCTGAGCCTGGTCTTATCGACCTTGAACCAGGGGCATGGACGCATTCTGTGTGAGAATCCAACCCACCATACAGCCATAAAAAATTTTAAAATGCACGGGTACGACATCACCGGCGTCGAGATGGAGCCGGACGGCATCAGCCTGACAGGGCTTGCACGCGAGCTGTCGAAGCGCCCTTACGATCTGGCGTACCTTGTGCCTTCCTATCATAATCCTACAGGAATTGTTATGTCTCACCAGAAGAGGCTTGAAGCTCTGCGATTGCTGAATGAGTATCAGATTCCCGTTATTGAAGATGGTTTCAATGAGGAGCTGCGTTATTCGGGCTCGCATATTGCCCCTCTCGTTGCATGTGCAGGCGGGGAGAACAACAGCGTGATCTATTTGGGCAGTTTCTCGAAAATTTTGTTCCCTGGCCTGCGCGTCGGTTGGGTGCTTGCCGACAAGACGCTGATTCATTATCTCGAAAGTGTGAAGCGTGCCCGCAGCATCCATACGTCGACGCTGGATCAATCCCTGCTCTATCAATATCTGTACAACGGCAACTTCGAGAAATATTTAAAAAGGGCCAAGGCGGAGTATAAGCGAAAATATGAGCTTGCGATCCGCTGCTGTGAGGAATGGATTCCGATGGAGCGCTTGTCCGGAGACGGTGGACTTCATCTGTTTGTTGAATTTGGTCCGGATTTCCGGACGCGGGAGCTGCTTGCTGCCTGCTCCGCCCAGGGCGTCGTATTCACGCCGGGTGATATTTTCCATACCGATGGCGGAGGTCATCACACGATGCGCCTCGGCTTCTCACGCGTCTCGGACGAGAACATCGAGAAGGGGATCCGCATTATCGGTGAAACGGCGAGGAAGCTGCTCAACTAGCAGGGCAAAAAAGAGATCGGAAGAATAACAGTTTAGGAGGACAGCATCATGAAGGTTGGTGTCATCATGGGAGGCGTATCATCAGAGAGGGAGGTTTCGCTGGCTACCGGCAGGGAGATGCTCTCCCATCTGGATAAAAACCGCTACGAGGTTTGCCCGATCGAGATTGATGACAAACGCGAGCTGATCAGCAAAACCGAAGGCATCGACATCGCCCTGCTCGCGCTGCACGGCAAATACGGGGAGGACGGCACGGTGCAAGGCACGCTGGACTCTCTCGGGATACCGTACACCGGCAGCGATGTCCTGTCCAGCAGTGTCTGCATGGATAAAGATCTGAGCAAGAAGCTGCTGCGCTGCGAAGGTTTGTTTACCGCAGACTGGGTCGTGGTGGGCAGTATGCAGGAGCTGGCCGCCGCGGATGTGGAAGGGCTGGGCTTCCCCGTTGTTGTGAAGCCGAATGCAGGCGGGTCCAGCATTGGCACCCGGATTGTCCGTATCCAAGATGAGCTGGCATCCGCTGTCGAGGAGGCGCTCCAATGGGATCGCGCCGTGATGATTGAACAATTCATCGATGGTGAGGAGATCACTTGCCCGATCCTGAACGGGGAAATGCTTCCGATTGTGTCGATTAAACCGAACTCCGAATTTTTTGACTACACGTCCAAATATGTGGAAGGCGAAGCGGATGAGCAGGTGATCGAGCTGCCCCCCGAACTTCGGAAGGCAGTGAACGCGGCGGCGATTCAATGTTACAAGGCACTGAAGTGCAGTGTGTATGCCAGAATCGATATCATCCTGAAGGATAATATTCCTTATATTTTGGAGGTTAACACCCTCCCGGGTTTAACGCGGACCAGTCTGCTGCCAAGAAGCGCGGAAGCAGCGGGATTTTCGTTCAGCAGTTTGCTCGATGCTATTATTGAATTCTCATTAACGGAACGAAAAAGCGAAAAACAAGGAGTAGAAGGATATGAATACAACGAGCAGCTTTATATCGCCGACTGTGCAAGATATGCCCCCATCCGGAATTCGACAGTTTTTTAATGCGGCCGAAGCGGACGATGATGTCATTTCTCTGGGCGTAGGTGAGCCGGATTTTGTGACACCTCAGTGTGCGATAGAAGCCTGCAAGCGCGCTTTGGAGCATGGGCGTACGATGTATACGCCAAACGAGGGTCTTCTGGAGTTAAGAGAAGCAATCGCGGAATACCTGCACAAGGGCTTTCAGCTGGAATATGAACCGTCACGAGAGGTTCTGGTCACCGTTGGCGGCAGTGAAGCGATTGATCTTGCTCTGCGGGCGCTCATCTCGCCGGGAGACGAAATCATCATTCCGGTACCCGGGTACATTGCCTATGCTCCGCTTGTTCAGCTGAATGGGGGGAATGTGGTAGAACTGGAGCTATCGGCAGAGGAGGGCTTCAAATTAACCGCGGATGAACTTCAGAAGGTAATTACACCCCGGACCAAAGCGATCGTTGTTAATTTTCCGACCAATCCGACAGGTGCCGTCATGACTTATGAGGATTGGCTCCCGATTGCCCGCCTGGTCGTTTCGCACAATTTGGTGGTCATCTCCGACGAGATGTACGCGGATCTTACCTATGGCCGCACACATACCAGCATCGCTTCACTGCCTGGAATGCGGGAACGCACCATTGTCATCAGCGGCTTCTCCAAAGCGTTTGCGATGACGGGCTGGCGTGTCGGCTACCTCTGCGGAGATCGGGACTTGGTGAGCGCCATGGTCAAGATTCATCAGTACACCGCCCTATGCGCACCCATCATGGGACAGATTGCCGCTATCGAATGTCTGCGGAACGGACTCGGGGATCGGGATGCCATGAAGCTGGCTTATGATGAACGCAGAAGGATGTTTGTGCAGGGTCTGAGCGATATCGGCCTGACCTGCCGCGATCCGCAAGGTGCTTTCTATGCCTTTCCCAGCATTGCAGAAACCGGTCTTGGATCGCAGCAGTTCGCAGAGCGGCTGCTTCGGGAAGCGAAAGTCGCTGTTGTACCGGGTCATGTGTTCGGCGCTGGCGGCGAAGGTTTTATCCGCTGCTCGTACGCCGCTTCCTCCGCTCGGCTGACAGAAGCGCTTGATCGAATAGATCTTTGGCTTAGGGCACACTCATCCCGTGCAGTCCAGGACCTGCACATCCTACAGAATTCTTGAGAGTTTACGGTAATCCGTAGCGGTGATCCCCTCTAACCTTCGGAAAATCCGGCTGAAATAATGAATATCCGGGTATCCGACGCCTTCGCCAACCGCCTCGATCGAAATATCGGATTCCCGGAGGAGCCGCCTTGCTTCCCGGTGACGAACGGATTGCACTAAATTCACTGGGTGGCATTCCGGCAAATCGTTTGAATAATTTCGCGGTATGATCGGCACTTAACATTAAATGCTCGGCTATTATTTTATTGCTCCAGTCTTTGGCTGGAGTTTTTTCGATTTGGCTCATCAGATCAATCAGTTTGGCATCATGCGGTGACGTTTCCGTCAGGGCCTGGAAAGGATGCGTCCGACACAATTGAACCAGCACGTCCAGCATCAGTCCTTTGCAGGCGAGTTCATATCCGGCAGGACGGTAGGTGAACTCTTCAACGATGCGTTCCATCATCTGAACACAAGGCAATGGAGGCGTGTAGATGGTCCGTGAGGACAGCGGAAGGAAAGCGGATGAAACCGCTTCTTGAGCAAATTTATCCGGAGCCAGCACGGATTCGTTCACAATCATGTCCGCTTCGGTCTGAATGTCCAGTTCATCAAAGAAATCAAAATGAATTCCCAAAAATCGCGCATCAGGCTCAGATATCACCTCATTCTGATGGTAAACACCGGAGGGCAGGAAAATGAGCTGCCCGGCTTCGATGACATACCGATTCCCGTTCATCGTTGTGGCGGCTGCGCCATGGCATACGTAGAGCAGCTCGAAATCGTACAATCTTCGCCTCGGGAGAGCCCCCGTCGCCATGCGTTGGAATTGAGCATAATGAATGCTGGGCGACCATTCCCGGAAGGACGCTTCACGCTTTATCGGGTAATCCGAGTTTGTATCGTTCATAGATAAATCACTCCAGAAAGGGATGAAATAAAATTTTTGAAGAGAACGGAATTGTCCAAATAATCACTTTTCTATCTAAATCATTTGATGGAATATTTATTTATTATATAAGTATTATTACATCCTGATGGTTTATTTACAACTTGACGGAAAAAGTCAAATGTTGCGTTACATGAATCTTTCAATTTATTTTCAAAGACTTCCATGTGAAAGCGGAAGCTGCATCAATCAACCTATTGATTTGAGGAGGGATTCGTCATGAAGAAAGGGATTAACATTTGGTCATTCCAAGGGGATGCGGCCATCTCCGACTGCATCCGATTGGCAAAAGAAGCTGGGTTTGACGGAATCGAATTGTCATTAAACCAAACGGGCGAGCTTGGGCTCCAAGCCGGTGATAAGGAAGTGCAGAACATCGCTGCACAGCTGAAAGACGCGGACCTGGAAATTGCAGGACTGGCAACAGGCCTTTATTGGGATTATCCAATGACAAGCGAAGACCCGGCTGTCCGTGAAAAAGCGATGGATGTTTGCAAGAAGCAGCTGGAACTGGCTGCCGCATTCGGCGTGGACGCCATTTTGGTTATCCCCGGCGCGGTCGGCGTCGATTTCATCCCTGGCTCCGCCGTGATTGATTACGAATATGCATACGATCGCGCTCAAGAATCCATTCGTAAGCTGGTGCCGTTTGCAGAGAGTGCCGGTGTTGCCATCGCGCTTGAGAATGTGTGGAACAAATTTCTGCTGTCTCCGCTGGAATTACGAAATTTCATTGACGAGATCGGTTCCGATTATGTCGGCTCCTATTTTGACGTAGGGAATGTTGTTCATAACGGTTATCCCGAGCAGTGGATTCGGATTCTGGGTCAGCGGATCAAAAAAGTCCATTTCAAGGACTACCGCAGGCAAGCTGGCGGGCTGCACGGCTTTGTTGATTTGCTGGCAGGAGATGTTGATTACCCGGCCGTGGTGGAAGCGCTGCGTTTAATCGGCTATGACAACTATGTTACGGCAGAGATGATCCCGGCCTATACCCACTATTCGGAGCAGATCATTTTTAATACATCCAATGCAATGGATGCAATTCTCGGACGTACACCGTCATTGCGCCAGCCTGACGCGCGCCAGCGTCAAGGCCAATCATAATAAGGGATACGGAGGGAATATAGGATGCTGAAAATCGGAATATTGGGTTTTGGTTTCATGGGACGGATGCATTTCGACAATTATGTCCGTCTCATGGAAGAAGGTGCCGACATTAAGCTGGTTGCCATCTGCGATCTGCGTATCGATGAGCTGAAAGACAGCAAAGCCAATGGCAATATGGCCACTGAGCGTGATGTATATGATCTGGAGCCCTATCATCTCTACGATCATGTAGACAGCATGCTGGAGAATGAAGAGCTTGATATCGTGGACGTATGTCTGCCGACTTATTTACATGCGGATATGACCTGCATGCTGCTGGAGAAGGGGATTCACGTCATGTGTGAGAAGCCGATGGCAGGCAGTGCAGAAGAAGCCTGGCGCATGGTGAAAACAGCAGAGCGTACAGGCAAAACGTTGATGATCGGACAATGCCTGCGTTTCTGGCCTGCTTATGAATATTTAAAAGCCTGCGTGGAGGACGGACGATACGGAAGCATCGTAGCGGGGGAGTTCTTCCGCGGCTCCGAACCGCCGAAGGGCTGGTTCCTGGAAGGGGACAAAAGCGGAGGCTGCATCACCGACATGCATGTCCATGACGTGGATATGATCCACTGGCTGATGGGCAAGCCGGAACGGGTATCCACATTCGCCAAAACCATCATTGAAGGCAGCCTGTACGATATCGTGTCCACTCATTACAGCTATCCGGATGGTAAGGTGATTAACGCCCATGCGGACTGGACACTGAGCGGTGAACACGGATTCCATATGGGATACCGGGTGAATCTGGAGCAGGCTACGCTTGTGTTCCAGAATAATGAATTGAAGGTTTATCCTGAAGATGCTCCGGGCTTTACGGTCGTGAGCTGTCCGGTGATTCCGGTTATTATCGCGAACTCCAGTATTTCCTTGAGCATGTTGCACAAGGGAAACCCGTAACGGTATGCACACCGGAAAGCGCTGCCGGATCACTGGAAATTATCGAGGCCGAGATCCGTTCCGCGAATGCGAACGGCTCCTTGGAGACATTGCCTGGGAAGCAGACCGTATCTTAACTAAGTTCATCAGCATGGCATGAATAAAAAAAGACAGGCAGATCGGGAAATATCCTTGATCTGCCTGCTTTTGCATATGGAGCCCGCTGCGTGAGGCTCTTATTAGGCCCAGACCCGTTGCAGCGAGACTCTGTATGGTAATGAATCGGTTAGGCTCTGAACGTCTTCAGAAAATCTACGGCGAGTTTGATGTCAGCCTCCGGATTTGCTTTCACTTCGCGTTCGATCGTCAGATATCCGGTGTAGCCAATGTCTTTGAGGGCTTGCAGATATGCCGACCAGTTCACGCCGCCTTCACCGAGCGGAACCTCACGGAACTTCTCGCCGGATTCTGCCATATCGGCGATTAAGTCATGGTCCAGCGGCGGCGCCTCGTATCCGAAATCGCCGTATACATCGCGAGGATCGATATAGTCGGCAAGCTTGATTCCGTCTTTCGCATGCGTATGGACGATATAATCCTTCAGGTTGTACACGCCCTGTACCGGATCATCCCCTGTAACCATGACCATATTTGCCGGGTCGAAGTTAACCGATACGCCGTTGGAACCCAAACCGTCGAGGAATGCCTTCAAGTGGGCGGAAGGCTCGGGGCCCGTCTCGATGGCAAAGAATGCGTTCATGGAGTTTGCGAAGGTGCTGAGCTCCACGCAGGCATTGTGCATCGTTTCGTATACGCGGCCGTTGTGGTCCTGCGGAACGATACCGATATGGGTAGTGATAATATTCGTTCCAAGCTCCAAACCAAGCTCCATGATCCGTTTGGATTTTTCGATCTTGGCCGCATTTTCAGCAGGGTCCTGGAAGCCGTGTCCGCCAAGGTCACCCACGAGTGCGGAGATTTCAAGTCCGAGTGATTCGATATAATCCTTCAATTCTTTGCGAGCGGAAGCAGACAGGTTGGCTGGGTCCATTTCGCCATGAACGGCATAAATCTGAACACCATCGGCACCAACATCCCGAGCCTTGATAAGACCTTCTCTTACGCCAACACGAAAGCTGTCCACAATAACGCCAATTTTGTTAGGCATGATAGGCTTCGACATCGTTATATCCTCCTTATATCATCCATCGTCCGTCTGAATTAAACTTCATTCCATGCTTTGCGGACATATTCCAATCCAAATTTGGCTCCCGTACGGCAATCTTCCAATCCTTCGAATTCGATCGAGATGTAGCCGTCATAACCGGATTCCTTCACGATGCGAACGACTTCCGGCATATCGATATCGCCTTGGCCGACAATCGCGCCCCGGAGCCAATTGCCGCTCGAGGTGTTGAACCAGCCCGATCCAGGCACACGCTTGGCCGGGCGATAATAGAAGTCCTTGAAGTGAACCATCGAGGCCAAGCCGATATTGTTGGCTACAGCCACGGTGGATACCTCATCCGCACAGAGGAAATTCCCGATATCCAGGGTTGTTTTGAAGTTTGGATGATTTACGGTTTGGACAAGTGTTTTTACACGGTCGCTCTGCTGTATGAAATATCCGTGGTTCTCCACGCTGGTGGTGATGCCGCGTTCTGCCGCGTAATCGGCAATGATACGGCAAGCATTGGCCAGACGCGGGAGTTCCTCCAGAAAATGAGTAATGGACAAGTCCTTGGAAGAAGCAACGTCATGGCGCATCAGCTTAACGCCAAGGGCCGCCGCTATGTCCACTTCGCCTTTAACTCTTTCAATTTCCGCTTCATAGGCAGCGTCATCCAATTCCGCAAAATTGGCGCCGATGGCATAATTGGAAATCTCAAGCCCTTTGGATGCAGCATGGGATTTGATGGTATCGATCAGCTCCGGCGTTTCCTTCAGGTTAAAGCCGAGCGGAACGATCTCGATATGCTCTCCGCCGATCTCTGCAACGTAGTCGATGACATCGGTAATGGTCATCTCGCCCTTGTTCATGGCCTGATACAGGCTGTATGAGCTCACTCCAAGTTTCATAGCAGAACTTCAGCTCCTTTCTCAGCGGATTCATAGATACCGCACAGAATCTTCATGATCTCAACGCCGTCTTCAACCGGGCTGAGCGGTGTCGTGCCGTTCTCGATACAGGAAATGAAGTGATTGACTTCGCTTTGGAAAGCGGCATCGAAGTCGAATCCTTTGTTGTCTGTTTGCGGCTGGATATTGATGATGGTATCGTGTTTCTCGGTTACGATGGAAACCTCAGGATCAATCTCGAATCCGCCCTTGTCTCCATACAACTTAACGGATTGCAGGTTTTCCTTGGAGTGCAGGGTGAAGCTCACGTCCACCAGCAAAGAGGCACCGTTTTCAAAACGGATCATCGCATTTGCCATATCTTCAACCGTATTTTTCTCCGCGTCGTAATCAGCTGCCTTGTAGAAGGACAGGTTGCGAACATTGGAGCGGTTGCCCAGTTTCCGGTATGTATTTGCGCTGACGGCAACTGGCTTTGGACGTCCCATCATATACCAGCACAGGTCAATGACATGCACGCCGATATCGATAAGGGGGCCGCCGCCGGAACGTTCGATGTCGGAGAACCAGCCGCCCGGATTACCGAGACGACGGATGGAGGACGCCTTCGCGAAGTAAATATCCCCGAATTCCCCCTTGTCTGCAAACTCACGCAGCATCTGGGCGTTAGGGTCGTAACGTCTTACGAATCCGACCTGAAGCAGCTTGCCCGAGGATTTCACGGCTTCCTGTACTTGAAGCGCTTCCTCAACCGTACGGCAGAGAGGTTTCTCAACCAGAACGTGTTTGCCGGCATTCAGTGCCGCGATGCTGATTTCGGCATGGGTATTGTTCCAGGTACAGATGCTAACCGCATCGATATCGGGATCAGCCAGAAGTTCGTTATAGTCTGTATAGACTTTGGTAGCGCCGTATTTTTCAGCTGCACGCTGTGCTCTTTCTTCATTTAAATCACACACGGCGAGCAAATTCGCGTTCGCATGTTTTTGATAGGATTGCAAATGCATAGCAGAGATCGATCCAGTGCCAATGACGCCAACATTAATAGATTTCATGATTTCACTCCTCTGAATTTACTGCATTACACTTTCGTATTATAATCCTTTTAGAGGAAGACACCATGATAAACCGTGCTGTTTGTTTGTACAATTGTGCTGTCTTACGGGAAGGAGATCAGAGCATTGGACAAAACACTGCGAGAACCGATGACGATGCCGGATCCTCAGTTTCCAATCAAGGTTCATCGTTGCGAGTTTGATGGCCGGGGACAGGTTTTATTTAACCATCATTGGCATGAGCATCTTGAAATTCTGTATTTTGTTTCGGGGGAAGCGACGCTGGAATGCGGATCGTCCACCTTCACCGCCAAGGAAGGCGATATGATCGTCATTAACCGGAATGAACTGCATTACGGGCTCAGCCAGTCGGAACATTTGTTTTATTATGCGTTAATCGCTGATTTCTCGCTGCTGCAGAGCCATTCCCTGGATGCGCCCGAGATGAAATTCATCACACCGATCACCCAGAACCGTCTGATCTTCGAGAACCGAATCAACGGGGATGATGCGCTGGCACCCATGCTATCCATTATCAAGGAGCTGGAACGGCAGGAATTCGGCTATGAGCTGGCCATCAAATCGGAGCTGTACCGGCTGCTTACGCTGCTGCTGCGAGGTTATGTCGCCACGGTTCTCACACAGGACGAATACGTGGAGCGAATGAAAAATGTGGAGCGGTTTGCGCCGATATTCAAATACATTGAAGAGCATTACCGGGACGATCTGTCCGTGGAGCTGTTATCCGGCATGGCCGGTCTCAGCCGTTTTCATTTCAGCCGGTTGTTCAAGGAGATCAGCGGCCGGACCGTGACGGAGTACGTGAATGAAACCAGGCTTAACCGGGCGGATTACCTGCTCCGCGAAAGTCCGCTTACGGTATCAGAAATTGCGGCGGCTACCGGATTCAACGATATTTATTATTTCAGCCGGACCTTCAAGAAATATAAGCGAATGGCTCCATCGGCTTTACGAAAAAAATGACATTAGACCTGCAAAGTTCTAATAACAGGTTCTATGTAGACATAAGCATAAAAGCAACATATAATGAATAATCATATTTATTGCATAAACGGGCAGAGATCATGGAGAACCCTTTTGCTTCAATGCGTACTGTATTTCAGTATGCATTCAGCAGATGCGGTTCTTTTTTAGATTTATACGTTTTTCTTAATAGATTCAGGGAGGGGAATGTCAGGTGGGCACAAGCTTATCCGCTAGGATGCGGACCCAATATTTGCAGGACATGTCGGCTAGCAAGCTGGATGTGCTGGTGATTGGCGGCGGTATCACGGGTGCGGGAATTGCTTGGGACGCCAGCTGCAGGGGGATGGCTGTCGGCTTGGTCGAGATGGGCGATTTGGCTTCGGGAACAAGCAGCAGATCGACGAAGCTGATCCATGCCGGTCTCCGGTATTTGCGGCAGGGAGAGCTTGGCTTGGTACGTGAAGCAGGCTACGAGCGGGCGCTGCTTCACCGGAGCGCTCCGCATCTTGTGGAGCCGATTCCGATGCTAATGCCTATTTATAAGAAAGGCACCTACGGTTATTTGGCCAGAGCCATCGGACTGTATCTGCATGACTGGCTGGCGGGGGTCAAGGGCAGTGAGCGGGGGACCATGTTCCGACGCGAGGGAACCCTAGCGCTGGAGCCGCTCCTTCGTAAGGAGGGGTTACGAGGCTGCGGTTATTATTATGAATATCGCACCGATGATGCACGGCTAACGGTTGAAGTGATGAAGTCTGCACGGGCCAGGGGAGCACTGATCGCGAATTACGCTAAAGTATGCGCATTTATTTATCGCGGGGGAAGAGTGGTAGGCGCTCACGTGGAGGATCAATGGAGCGGGGAAACCTATGAGGTATTCGCCAAAAAAATCGTGAATGCAACCGGTCTATGGGCAGATCAGGTCAGGCAGAAGGACAATTCGCTGAAAGGCAGGTCATTATTATTCACCAAGGGCGTTCACCTGGTGGTGGATCATGCGAAGCTCCCGATACGACAAGCTGCTTATTTTGATGTGCCCGGTGGCCGAATGATATTCGTTATTCCCAGGGAGGGCAAGACCTACATCGGAACAACCGATACCGTATACGAAGGTGCAACGGAGACGCCGGGCGTTACCGCTGAAGATCGGCGGTATCTCCTTGATGCGGTTCGTCATGCTTTCCCGGATGTCCATTTGAAGATAAGCGATATCGAAGCGGGCTGGTCTGGACTTCGTCCTCTCGTGCGCGAGGAAGGGAAGGGGCCCTCGGAGATATCCGGAAAGGACGAAATGGTTGTATCCGATTCTGGATTGATTACCATTGCAGGCGGAAAGCTGACCGGATTTCGGAAAATGGCCGAGAAGGTTGTGAACCTGGCTGCCAGACAGCTTCAAGAGGCAGATGGCACCATCTATCCTCCTTGTACAACAGACCGGGTACCGATAAGCGGCGGAGAGTTGAATGGTCTTACTTATGAGGAATTGCGAGAAATGCTGGTTAAGCAGGGGAAATCGCTTGGCATCCCGTCGGAGCTCATGCTGGGCTTGATGACCCGATACGGCTCTAATACAAAAGAGCTGCTTCATCGGATTCATGCTGCTTCGCAGGCGTCGGAATCGATGGAAATTAGAGTGCTGCGAGCAGAAATCCAGTACTCCATAGAACATGAGATGACAATAACCGCTGTTGATTTTCTGCTAAGAAGAACGGGCTGGGTGCTGTTTGACCGGCCAAGGGCCGAGAGGTTAATCGCTCCCGTAATCGAGATGATGAGGGATTATTTAGAATGGAGTCAAGAGGAAGTTGACAGACAGCTGGAGCTGCTGCAGGATCAATTGCAGTTGGCATGGGGGGCTCCTGCAGGCGACAGGACGGAGCTGTTTCCGTATCCTTTGGGTAGGGAACATGTAGAAATGGTGGACACCCAAGAGAAAGAGGAGGATTCTCCCACCATCTCAGCCATGATTCGATAATTCTGAATTATTATCATCTTGTCAAATGTAAAAGCTGGATGTAGTATAACCATATGAAGTTATAGAGCTGGGCAGAGATGATGAGAAGCCCTTTGCATAACGAACCTTTCATTTGTCATGGATGAAAGCGTTTTTAATGCGAAGTGTTTCTCTTTTTTTTGTATCCGTATGATCGCTTGTCCAAGGACTAAAGGGAATGGTGCTGTCATATGTATACATACGGATGGGGGCTGTGATTGCATAACAGAACTGATCTAACCAGAACATGTCCCATTTACGTCCCATTTACGTTTGCAGGCGGAAGTTACAGATTGAACATGCAGAGGAGAACGACAATGGATCATTTTTCAGGTTATATTTTTGATTTGGATGGTACGATCTATCTGGGGGCCGAGGCGATTGATGGGGCTGTTGAGACCATTCACTATTTGCAGGGGCTGGATAAGAAGCTGTTGTTTTTAACTAACAAAACGATTGATTCCAGAGAAAATTATTTGAAGAAATTAGCGAAGCTTGGCATTGAGGTAGAACTGAAGCATATATTGAACCCTGCACTCGTTACGATCCATTATCTTCAGAAGCATCATCCGGGTGCACAGGTCTACGTGATCGGTGAGGACATATTGAAGAATGAACTGCTGGATAACGGAATTTCATTCGCATCTACGCCGGAGGAAACCGATGTTGTGGTCGTTTCGTGGGATCGGGAGTTTCACTATCGGCATCTGGATTTCGCATATCAGGCAATTAAACACGGCGCCGATGTTATTGCAACCCATCCGGATCGAACATGTCCCATGCCCGGCGGGGATATTCCCGATTGTGGCGGCATGATTGGTGCCATCGAAGGTACAGCGGGCATCCGAATTACGACCGTCATGGGCAAGCCCTCCGTCTTGACGGCATTGACGGCACTTGATATTTTGGGAGTGAAAGCGGAAGCATGCCTGATGTCAGGGGATCGGCTGGATACGGATATTCGGATGGGAAACGAGGCGGGAATGAGTACGGCATTGGTGCTGACTGGCGTGTCGGGCAGGGATGACCTGATCGGCAGCAGCGTTACGCCTACCTACGTCCTGAATTCGGTCCACGATATTTATCTCGCAGGTCATGCCTTGGAGCAGGCAGATGAAGCAAAGTCATGATGGATATAAAAATATGCCGGGGCAACGGGAGAATTGGAGATGCTGCTGCGGCAACGAGGTGAAGACATGAGAACCAGTGTAGAAGGTGCACAGCGAATTTCGTATTGTTTGAAGCGAAGGCCCATTATCACATCATTAATGCATGCCGAAGAACTGCCCGCCGTGCTGGCAACCGAATCGAATATCGTTTTTATTCTCAAGACCGATATCTTTATGATTGAATCGATTGTCGAGCAGATTTCTGAGGCTGGCAAGCTCTCATTTGTTCATTTTGATCTCATTGAAGGAATCGGCAAAGACAAGACGGGAGTCAGGTATTTAGCCGAGAAGGCAGGTATTGACGGAATCGTTACAACAAAAAACACAGCGATCGTAGGAAGACAAAAAAATTGGGCTTGTTGACAGTTCAGCGTCTGTTTGTATTTGACTCCGTCTCACTGGATAACGGAATCAAGATGATTAAGGCCTCCAATCCGGACGCAATCGAAGTTCTGCCGGGCATGGTATGTCAGCGTATTATGGACCGTATTCGTGCCGAGGTGGACGTGCCTGTCATCGCGGGAGGACTCATGATCGATTTGGAGGATTTTGATACAGCTCTGAAGAGCGGTGTAATCGGCATATCCACCTCCAGCAAAGAGTTATGGCGCTGGCAGGATGAACATATGGCATAACGAAGAGCCGCCTTAAATGACAAGGATGGGTGGAGATTAGGAATGGATGTGTTTCAACTGGATACAGGGACCATGCTGATGCGGCTGTTATTTGCTGCGCTGCTTGGCGGTTTAATCGGTTGGGAGCGCGAACGCAGAAACAAGCAGGCCGGTCTAAAAACGCATCTCTTGGTAGCCGTCGGATCAACGCTGATTATGCTGACTTCCATTTACGGGTTTGATTCAGCCCTGATCAATCATCCCAATGCGAGGTTTGATCCTGCCCGGCTGGCCGCACAAGTTGTAAGCGGTATCGGTTTTCTTGGAGCCGGGGCTATCCTGCGGCGTTCGAATCATATCATTTCAGGTCTCACCACGGCGGCAACCTTATGGGTAGCGGCGGCTATTGGTTTAAGTGTTGGTTCCGGGTTTTATTGGCCAGCGATCATAACAACGGCGATTGTTCTGGTCAGCACGCTGGTGCTGAATAAACTGGAATCGAGGTTTCTCTTTATTAAGAAATCCGGCAGCCTAAAAATCATGATTGAGACCGGGGACCGTCCGGTTCATGTCAGCACCATTACCGATTTGCTGCAAAGGGCGAACATGACCGTTGAGGGCATGATCGTCAACAACGATACATTGGAAGATGATTCAACCAAGGTGACGATGGAATTTCGGGTCTATTCGTTTAACAGCAAGGGAATTAACGGATTGTTCGAGCAGCTGTGGCAGGTTGAGGGAATTAAGCAGGTACGCATGAATTGGCGGGATTAAAGAGGGGCCGGTACCAGTTAGGTCCTTAATAGGATAAAGCAATGAATGATAACAGGGCTGAGCCCGGGTGCAAGATGGACCCGGGCGCAGCTTGTTTTGTGTTCTATTTAAAAACCGATGTGTTAAGGGCTGCGTTGCTTCCGGATTGCATGTGAGGACTATCGAAGGCTGCAATGCTGCGTGCAATGAGAAATTGGGCGGCGTAATAGGTTGTCATGATCCACACGCCGGAGTAGCGAATATCTGAAACAAACATGTTCCAGGACAGGATCGAATCCGAGATGACAAACAGCAGGCTCCCGAGCATCGCCCACCGGTTCCCGGTCATGATGGCCGACCAGAGCATAAGTGAAATGACCGTGATATAAGCGATAACCGGAATAATCAAACCGTGATCTCCATTGGCCTTAATCGAAGACACCAATTCGCTGCCCATGAATAACGAGTAGATTGCGATTGGAACGATGCTGAGGAAACGGAGGAGCGAGTAGCGCCATTGTGTGAGGAAGCCGGCCGCATAGAACAGATGTCCAATCAGAAAGGCGGTGAGACCGACCACGAACCAGATCAGTGTTCCATCACCAATCATACAGAAGAACAGCCCTATCACCAGAAGATAATGAACCTTTGATTTATATGGCGGGAATTGCCAATAAGCAAAGAGTATGATGAGCCACATCGGAATCAGCTTGAACAGCAGTTTGACCGCTAATGGCTCAGATGGAATCAAGAAAATGTAAATGACGCTCATGATCAGGATGACCAATGGCAACCCGTAACGCTTCAAAATAGTATCCTCCCTGTGAATATAGTCTTCATGCATAGACAATTCTTCGCTCCGTATCTGAATTCCTCTTTGCTCTCCGCATGAAATAGGAATGTAAAGCAAATAATGGAGATAACTTGAGTTTTGAAGGATGAGGATACCAACATGATAGGCTACCGATCTCGTAACCGCCGTAAAGCTCCAAAGAAGGATTCAGAGGAACTGGAGCTATCCTCGAAGACGAGGCCATCCGTAATTTCGGGCAATATGGAAGAACAACTGGCTCGTATACGAACTGAATCCGGAGACAGCCCGGATATCGTTATCCGCCGTTTGAAACTGGGCGGTAAGGATAATTGCGCCATCGTTTATCTGAACGGGCTTAGCGATCCCCAAATGGTCAACCATTTTGTGATGGAATCCCTGCTGCATGTAAATCCTGACCTATTGAATAAAGAAGACCCTGAAGCCATGCTGAAGCGGATCATGGAGGATGGGCTCGCGATGGGTGAATCCAGGGCCATGACCGAGTGGAATGATATTATGCTTGCCATACTGTCTGGCGATACCGCCATCCTGATCGAAGGGTCGGAAAAAGCCATCGTAGCTGGTACGCAGGGTGGCGAGTGGCGGTCTGTGACGGAGCCGACTTCACAGCTTGTTGTCCGGGGCCCGAAAGACAGCTTTGTAGAGTCCATTGCCACGAATATATCCTTGATCCGGCGGCGGATGAAATCTCCTGATCTGTGGCTGGAGACGATGAAGATCGGGTCGGTAACCCATACGCATGTGGCGATTATGTACGTTAAGGGGAAGGCAGATCCTGAGATTGTGAAAGAAATCAAAGAACGGATACACGGAATCAAAATTGAAGGGATTCTGGAGTCCGCATACATTGAAGAATTTATTCAGGACAAAACGGTGACGCCGTTTCCGACGATCTATAATACGGAGCGTCCCGATGACGCAGCTGGCAAATTGCTGGAGGGACGCATTATCGTTTTGGTTGACGGAACGCCATTTGTCCTGGTGCTCCCAACGGTATTCGTTCATTTCTTTCAGTCGCCGGAAGACTATGCACAGCGATTTGATATTGCCATTGTGATGCGGATTGTCCGCTATCTTTGCTTCATTATTTTGATCTTGGGCCCGTCGGTGTACATTGCACTCACTACGTTTCACTATGAGATGGTACCAACCTTATTGCTGATTAGTTTGGTGGCTCAGCGGGAAGGTGTGCCTTTCCCTGCCTTTGTTGAAGCAATGCTCATGGAGATTGTTTTTGAAATACTGCGGGAAGCCGGCGTGAGGATGCCGAGAGCCATCGGGCAAACCGTTTCGGTTGTGGGTGCTTTGATCCTGGGACAGGCAGTGGTAGAGGCTGGACTGATCACGCCTGCGATGGTCATCGTTGTCGCCCTGACCGGTATCGCAAGCTTTGCGATACCGGCGTACAACTTGTCCATTGCAGGCCGATTGATCCGGTTTGGATTTATGGTGCTCTCAGGCATGTTTGGCTTTTATGGGCTCACCTTGGGATTAATCGTGCTTGTTGCGCATATGAACAGTCTCCGTTCCTTCGGTGAACCTTACCTGGCGCCCATAAGCCCGTTTCGGTACAAGAGCCAGAAGGATGCCGTCCTGCGGATGCCCTTTAAAACGCTTCAGTCTGCCACTCTCACCGCTTCGGCTTCCGGATCCGGCAAGCAGGGAAACCGTTCATCGACACAGCAAGGCATCGGGGCCGGTTCGGGCACTGCAGAACAGAACAACGGCAGCGAGAGAGGGGACGGGGGCAGCAATCAGCATGCCGTCGCTCCCAGTGCCGAGGGGAATCGTAACTCAGGTTAGGAGCGATCATGAGATATGTTGAAACACAGATGGTTTGCCTTCCTTGTGCTTGGCTGCTGCCTTGCCATGATGACCGGCTGCTGGGATGCGGTGGAGTTAAACCGGCGGGCGATCGTATCCGGCATCGGTATCGATTGGATGGAGAGCAAGAGTCAGTACTTGATCTCTTTTCAAACAGTGGTTGCCGATGAGATCTCCGGAAAAGCAGGAAGAGGGGCCACACCGACATCAGTCTACCAAGCATCCGGTAAAACCGTTATTGAAGCGATGCGCAATACATCCCGAAAAGTACCGCGAATTATATCGCTGGCGCATACGGGCTTAATTGTCATATCTGATGATGTCGCGAGGAACGGCATCGTCGATTTATTTGATTATCTGGATCGGGATTCCGATATCAGGTTGACAGCTGAAATTCTGGTTGCCGGGAAGGGGCAGCGGGCCGAGGAGGTTGTCGCTGTATTGACTCCTATCGGGAAGATTACAGCCTTCGCATTGGCACAGAAGATCGATTTGACCTCCAGACAGTTAAGCGAGAACTTTCGGGTTGAAGTGGATGATGTTATCCGGGGGATGCTTACGCCTGGAGGTGGACCGATTATTAATGGTGTCATTATCGAAGGGAGCAAAGAGGGGGCAGCTAAGAAATCGAATTTGGAGAGTGCGAAGAGCGACGGGTTAGCCGTCATCTCCAATCTGGCTGTTTTCAAAGGCGGAAAACTCAAGGGCTGGATGACGAAGGAAGAGAGCCGCGGGACCGTGTGGATCAGGGATAAAATGCAAAAAACGCCATTGCATATCAAACTTGAAAATGGACAAGGTGAAGTCGCTTTCGATGTCATGCGCTCCAAGACCCGAATTGAAGCCGAACTTCAGGATCCGCTGCAGCCAATCATTCGAATTTTTGTTGAGCCGAACCTCTCGATCCGGGAAGTGAACAGCAGTATTGATCTGAGGGACCCTCATACGATGAAGATTCTTGAAGAGGCTGTCAACAAAGAGGTTGTGCGAATTTTGAAAAAAGCAGTAGAAAAAAGCAAGAGATTGGATAGTGACATTTTGGGATTCAGTCACGTAATCGAACGGACCAAACCGGCGGTCTGGCGGGAATTGAAAGACCGCTGGGATGTGATTTATCCGCGAATTCAGGTTGAATACCAAGTAAACTCGGTTGTGCGAAATTCACAGATGAGAGATCGTTCCTTTAAACACGACATCCACATCGAGTAACGAAAAGGAGGAGCCGTATGGAGAAGGTGAGAATTAGTCCGCTCCAATTCTTCTCACTGTTGGTCCTGTTTCAATTTGGAACCACGCTTGTCGTGAATCTTGGATTGCAAGCCGGTAAGGATTCATGGATCGCGATGCTGATCGGCATGATCATGGGTCTGCTGCTTTTCTCAATGAACGCTTTTCTCTACTCCCTGTTTCCCGATAAACTTCCGACTGTATATTACCGAATATTGCTCGGGAAATATTTAGGGGGATTTGTCGGATTGTCGTACGGTGTGTTCTACTTGCATACGGCTTCCAGAGATGTTTGTTGACGGAGGACTTCTGGTGATGGCATCGGCAGCGCTGAAGGAGACTCCCCTGCTTATCGTAAATCTTATCATGGTGATGACGGTTGCGTACGTGCTGGGCAAAGGGATTGAGGTGCTCGCCCGTACTGCGCTGATCTTCTTAGCCGTCGTATTGATTATCGGAGGGTTTAGCTTGTTGGTCATCCTGTTTGCCGGGATTGTGGACCTGCAGCGTTTGCTGCCTGTGATGGGAGAAGGCACGGGGCCGATCTTGAAATCCGTAGTGGAGAAAAACATTCACTTTCCATTCGCGGAGCTTATTGTTGCTACAGTCTTAATGCCTGCCTTGAATCAGAAGAAAACAGGGATTAAGGCCGGTTATTTGGCGATATTATTTTGCGGTGTCATGCTGGCGCAGACCTCAGCCATTACCATTTCAGTGCTGGGAACGAATATTACCGAGCGTTCGGTATTTCCGCTGCTTACCATGGTCGGCAAGGCCAATATTTCCGAGTTTATCGAGCGAACAGAAATACTCGTGGTGATGGTATTAATCATTGGCGTGTTTTTCAAAATAAGTTTGTATTATTATGCGGCGCTGATGTGCACATCGGAGCTGTTTAAGATTCCGTACAAAAAACTAATCTATCCCTATGCTGTAATCATACTGGGGAATTCGATGGTTCTGTCGCGCTCCTATAGCGAACATCTTATGAAAGGGAGCAAGTATCTGTATACCGTGCTCCCTGTATTCACGATTGTCATTCCTGCTGTCTTGGTTATTCTGGTGATGATCCGCATCCTGGTACGGAGGATGAAATCCAAATCCAAATCCAGATCCGAACCTAATTCCAATTCAAGTCCCGCTTCGTGAGCCACATCCTATTATAAGAGGATTAGGATTGGCTTGCATGTCGGGACTTTTTCTTTTTGAAGAATTGATATACATCCGGAACGAACAATAAGATCAGCAGCAGGATAACAGTCCATTTTTCTACAATGGAGAACAGCGTGAATTTCCAATTGATGATAAAGTTAGTCCATGGGAAACCGAACAGGATGTCGGTGATTACGGTGAAGGCAAGACAGAGTGAGCCCATCAGGAAGGTGATTCCATATTTCTTCATATACATCGTTATGTCCTCGCACTTCGTAAAGTATATACTACAGGTTCCAGAGCTTGGTTACTTTAGTATGAGGGGTTTCTCGAATAAACATACCCTGTGGAGGATGAGTAAACGAGGGTATTCTCCAGAATCATTCTTGACCAATGGACGATCTGGCGCCGGGTTGAAATGTTGAAATTATGCGGAATATCCGGTTTCGACATTTTCCTAAAAAATAATGCTTGCTTTTTAACTTCTTGCGTAATATACTCTTAATTACGGTGATCAACACAACACCGGCTTACATAATACGCGGTCGTGGCGGAATTGGCAGACGCGCACGGTTCAGGTCCGTGTGGGCTAACCCCCGTGGAGGTTCGAGTCCTCTCGACCGCATCCAAGAACTTAAGCTGTTTTTCAAGTGAATTTCTACTTGAAGAGCAGCTTTTTTCGTTCCTATTCAGAGAGAAATCGCGTTATACTAAAGATGAGAGTGTGTTCTTCATTTGGGTGAAATTGATGGAGTTGGATATATAGTATAGAGGACCCGTTAACCGTTGTAGCCGATTAATACTTTGAATGCAAGGGGTGTGATCATATGATAAAACCTCGAATTGGGTTTGGCTTTATTTTACTGCTGCTTATCGTTGTGGGCCTGGTTGCAGGCTGCCAGCCATCGGATGGAGGGGATGGGGCCCAAGCTCCGGTGCCGGAGCAATCCCCGAATGCTCCGAACAGAGCTAACCCTGAGGGAGAATCTCCTGCCAACTCGAATCATGCTGCGGGTGAAGCTGATGACGCCGGAGATCATAGTGCCGATGCAGAACAGAATCATACGAATGACCAGAAAGCTTCGGCCTTACAGCCCGATGTGGATTTAGCGGATGTGACGGCAGTCAGGCTGGTTAATCATAAAACGGGATGGATAGGCGGAGAAGGCTGGATTGCATATAGTGATAACGGTGGTACGGAATGGGAGGTTCAAGCTCAGCTGAAGGGAACCGTGCGTCAAATCTTTGCACTGAACGGCAAGCAGGCTTGGACCGTTATGGAGAATAACGATCTCTACCGCACAACCAATGGCGGGCAGACATGGGACCGGATTGGAAGCACGCCGAATGGGGATTTTCTCCATTTCATATCACCAGAAAGTGGATTCAGTGGTCAGGCCATAACAGAGGATGGAGGAAAGACCTGGAGAGAAATGGATATACCGGATACAACCTTAGGCGAGGATTATTTTCATGAGTATTCAACGGGCTATGCAGGGGAGCCGATGGATGATAAATCGCTTTGAATTGTGAAAAACCGCGGGTGAGGGTTTTCTCAAAATGAGAAAAAGCAGACGGGGAAGCGAATGGTTTCCTTGTCTGCTTTTTTGCTGTACTGCATCTTGGGCAGGGGGTTGTAGAATGTGGAGCTTGGCAATTGATTTTTACGTTTACGGAAACTCTTTGAATACAATGCGGGAGCCAGCCCACCGCCCGGCTGTAATTCCGAATAAACCGAAGAAGGCAACCAGAACTATCAGATCGTAAGAGTGCCAGCCGAGCAGAAATCCGATGCCGCTGCCCATCGTAGTTCCGGCCAATAATCCCAATGCCCCGCCAATTTCCTTATGGCGCAACTTCATGCGTGAGTCACCTCCATTCTGGATGCCGCGATTCTCGATGTTACTTGTATTCCCTGATCTCTTCCAAATATGCCTTAACAAAAAATAAGCCCAGCCAAGCCGGATCAAATCCGGCCTGCTGGGCGTTTGGTTCGTCATCTTAAGTATGGTTATTAAAAATCATGATAACTTCATTTAGGAGAATCTTGCTTCAATGCGCAATCTGCGAACAGAACAGATTTAGGGATACGGAAGAACTGTTCCGCTTTTTCCTGAAATGCCGCGGATGGTACGGTGCCTTGATGCAGCCATTTGCGGAACGTGCCGGGATGGACGCCGATCCAGCGGCTGACATCGCTTACCGACAAATCATGAACCATGCACAGGCCTGTCAGAATTCGATTGCTGACCGGAGAACGTGTCAGGGTGCGTTTCATGAAGCGGGAAGGTGCAGGCTGACAGATCAATGGTGATTTCTCCAGCAGTTCTTCTCTGAAGAGGATATGACGGGGTGAAGTGCACCCCTTAGAATGGACATTGG
>NZ_ADHJ01000041.1:0-63173 GCF_000193415.1 Paenibacillus vortex V453 | reverse complement strand
CGGACGTATCGAGCAACCAGGCACGTACCAGGAGCGCCCACGAGCTGAAGTCCAGGTGACCGGCACGCGGCTGCTCTCTCCGATCCGGACGAGGATCCGCGCAGCTCCATAGCGCCCACCGGCGCAGCTCACACACCCAGGACGGCCACGGCCGTCCCTTTTGTTCGTCTCCGGACGTATCGAGCAGCCAGGCACACCAGGAGCGCCTACGAGCTGAAGTCCAGGCGACCGGCACGCAGCTACTCTCTCCGATCCAGACGACTAAAGCGAACATAAAAAAAGGATGGTTTGGTTTCCCAATCCATCCTCTTTTTTTATAGATTTGTTTTGTCTATCATTCCGTAAATATCATCATTGGAATTTTTATGCGCTTCAGGTTTATTGATTTCATTTTTTGTCGGATTTTCTGCAACTTCTTCAGGTTCATTTTTGGCCGAAGGAGCTTCACTGGTTGGAATTGATATAGGAGGAACGTCTTTCAGTCCAGATAAAATTGAACGCAATTCGTCAGCTATTGGTTTCTGGAAAAGAGCCTTTTGAATATCGTGTGCTGTAACATCACGATAACCGAACTGTTCAATCATATGTCTCACTAAACTAGTGATTGAGTTTTGAACATTTGATTGAGCATTCACCCAACTATTCAATTGTTCGGTGTCGGGCAATTTACCAATACGCCAAGAAACGAGTTCTCTTCTATTTTTATCATTCATTCGTTATGCAACTCCTGGAAAAAACACTTTGGTATGCAAAATTTCAAGACCATCCAAGTTCATATCAATTGCAAACTCTTCCGGAATCCAGAGAATCATGCATTTTACATCCTGAGAAAATTCGATCAGGCTTGGGTATAGGTCTTCCTCGAAAGTGATACTTCCCCCTCCAAAAACCATCATAAAATCAATATCTCCACCTATGGTGCTGTATCGTTCTTGCACATCTTCTAATATCTTGTTTGATTCACCATATTGAGCTTCTGACATGAATTTTTGAGCCAGGTCATGATAATTATTTTGGCTATCTTGCATGATTTCATCAAAGCGTTGGCGATTGATTTTCAAATGACCATTAAGCTCTGATTCAAGTAATTTTGCTGCTTCTTCAGCTGCATGTCCTACGCCACGTTTTTCACCGTGACAGTTCTGTAAAACAGGGTTTACACCGCGGCTATGAATATACTCAGTCGTTCCAGAACCAATATCAATTCCCAATCCTTTTAGAGAAAGAAAATCTCTTTGAGTCATGCTATTACGTTTTGGATCGTCTTTATACAATTCACGGAATTTTCTTAAAATCGTATCCTTCGCTTCGATTAAGGCGTATAAAGCTGGAATACCTTCCTGTGTAACTTTGGCGTTTGTATATTTGATTGTAACCGTAACAGACTGAGATCCAACATACACAATGACGATATGGACGATTGGAGATCCTTCTTTTCCGGTGAAGCGTTCTTCAAACTCTTTTGCTATCTCTGAAGTATATTCAGAAGCAGGTATTGCACCTGTTAATGTTCCCTGTACATCAATTTTTTCAGGTAACTTTTTATTTTTTTTGTAAAATTCTTTTACTGCTTGTGCAGCAGTCAGAGACAAATTCATGATAATTGGAATGTCGTGTTTTGATTTTTTTCCGAGCTTAATATTCATGTTTTCGGATTTTAAAGCATCAAGATTCGCATGTTGTCCGACTGAGAAAAATCCTGATCTTTTTAATGAAGGACTTGCTATATTCACACTAAGTTCATCTAACAAATTTGCCACATTTTTTTCGATATCTGTTTCTGATGCAGGTTCAGGACTGTGAAGCCTTTTGATGACAGAAGGTTGTTCAATTCGTACTCCATTGATTCGCATTTTTGTTTTTGAGTTACCGAAATCTGTTATAGATCTTACTTTCAACTAAATCACTCCTTAAATGTAAGTTTACATTCAAATTCAATTCACAAGGCATTCAAATACCATTCATAAGTCTATTATAACTGATATTGAATGTAATATCAATTCAATTTGAATATTTAATGAATTCATTTTGAATTCAAATTTTAGATTTATTTGACGAAAAAAACGGAATGTTGTCAAAATGAATCCCAAATGCATTCAATTTGAAAACATTTGGGATTATTTAAAGGGAAAAGATTGTTTTTTGTTTTATCGTGACAACTCCAAGTCATTTCTTGTCTTTTCTTGCTTCTGGCTTTTATCATTATCCTTTCCTTTTTGTAAATTATTTTGATTATTTTGATTCAATCCTTGCTTCAACGTTTTTTCCATTTCGTCATAACGGTCAATCTCTTGACGATACTTTTCAGGATTTTTTTGTATGTTGTTTATAGCAGAACGTAATGTTTTCGTTTGGGTATTATCAATTTTTTTGTCTATCAGCTTTTCAAGTTTTTCAAGCTTTTCGTAATGCAGTTTATAAAGACGTGGATTATTTTCAAGTTTGGATTTAAGCAACTCAATTTTGTTCTTTGTATCAGCCAATTTTAATACAAACCTACGCGGTTCACGCTTTAAATTATCAATAGCCAAGGTGATTTCTTTTCTTTGTGTTTTAACAATGCTGCTGTTCAGTTTAACTTCAACTTTACTCAACTTTTCAAGTTCATTTTTGTTTTTTTCTGGATCTTTATTTAACCTTTCTTTGAGCGACTCTAAATTATGCCGAGCAGCTAACAAACTTTTTAATGATTGTGTATCTTCCTTTGTTGTTGAATGTTCAACTTTACTCACTGTGTTGTTTTTATCGTTTAGATCTGGTCGGATCGGGACGACTTTATTATCGGCAGAAGGTAGAGCATTTTGATTTTGGCTTTGTTGTTTTCTCATTGTTCTGCCTTTTTGTCTATTCGCAAGTTCTTCAAGTATCTCAATAACTTGGTTATTTAAATGATCTCTTGCGTCCATTATCTATACCTCCCTAGTATAAAAAATATTAAAAATTCATTCAGTATTCCTCCGATACTTTTCTGGTGTGTTTTTCGAAATGAAGTCAGAAAATATTTTAAATAACTCTTCTCTTTTCTCGATAGATAAGTGTTCAATTCCGAAATATTTTTCGGCCAATGCTCCTGTTTGAATCAACCGATTAGCTCGCTTCTTTCTTTCTTTTTCTGAAGCTAACCTAACTATTCTGTTCTTTCTTTCTTCAAGTTGTTCAATTTTTTTATCAATATCAGAGATTGGAGTTTTCTTTATTTCGTTTTCATGTTCCATATCAATTAGCTGTGTTCGAACCGGACGCACTATAGTTATTTTGGTTGTTGCTTGAATTCTGATCTAGGCGACTTCCGGAATCATTATTATTGAATGAAGCTTTAGCTTCTTGCTTAAACTTATCAACAAGGACTTTTGCTTGTTCGATATCTTCTACTTCCCATGAATCCATCAAATACTCCCCAATGTCTTTCTGAGCTTGCTCAATTATTTTCTTCTGCTTCTCGCGTAACTCTTTAATCTGTTCCTCTAATTTCTGTACTTGACCGAGTTTACTTTTTTTCGCCATTTTGTTTTCCTCCTTTAGATAATTACGGTGTTTGATGCATCAATTTTACCGTAATTTAGGCGAAAAGTCTACTAAAATGTGGGAAAGTATGGTATACTAGATCACATGAACGAAGTGAGAGTGCCCATTTATACCCCTGCTTCTCAGGGAATGGGTCTCGCCTTCGCTCGATTTCATTCACTTCCCGTGAATGACCTTTCCGCTGGAAAGGAGTTTGCTTTCAGCAAATAACCCGCAGGGGCTTGGAAGGAGGTTGACATGTATGGGGTACTTTTACTTCAGCTCACAGATATTAAACCGTATGAATCATTCCGCTGTTGCGGCCGCAGCTTATCGCAGCGGAGAACTTTTATATTCTGAACGCGATGGTTTGACTAAAAATTATGGTGAAAGAACTGTTGCACCTGAGTGTTTCATCCTGGCTCCTAAGAATGCGCCAGAGTGGGTTAATAATCGTGAACGTTTATGGAATGAAGTTGAAAAAATTGAAAAACAGAAGAATGCACAAATAGCGAGAGAAATTCGTCTTGCTCTCCCTAATGATCTAAACAACGATGATCAAAAGGAATTACTCCTTCAATTTTGCAAAGAGAACTTTTCAGATGAAGGTATGGTTGCAGATATTGCAATTCACAGAGACAAAGAAAACAATCCCCATGCTCATGTCATGCTCACCATGCGTCCTTTTAATGAAGATGGTTCCTGGGGAAATAAACGTCAGAAAGTTGATAAAGAAGTTAACGGGGTGATGAAGAAAGTAAGTATACATTTGACTAACTGGAATGAAAAAGAAACGCTCGTTCAATGGAGGAAGAATTATGCGGATCTAATTAATGAAAAGTTAAAAGATCGTGGTATCGAAGATCGAGTTAGTCACGAAAGTTACAAAAATCAAGGACTGGATCGTGTACCTGGAATCAGACTGGAACGTACAGCTTTCCAGTATGAAACTAGAGTGAAAGAGCAAGCGATCAGAAACAATGTCCCTTATGAACCAGTTACTTACTATGGAAAAATTAACGAAGAAATTAAACAAATTAATTCCGAATTAGATAAGCTAAAAGAATTGAAAAAGCAACAAGTTGTTTCTCTTTCTGAATATAAAAATGAAAAATCCCTTTCTGAACAACTTGATGTTATTCGATCTAGTCGGAAGCTGAATGATGGAGAGAAAACAGCTCTATCTATGGTGGCGCAAAGATCGAAAAGTTATGTGGATTATATCATTGCAAAACAAGTTAAAGATGAAATCGAAAATGGAAAATGGAATAAGAAAATTGAAAGCGAAAAAGTTAAAATTACTTCTGAAAAGAACTTACTAAATAAAGCATTCAAAGCATATCAAGATGATCCGAAGCAAGTATTGAAATATGGCTTCACACCTTCTAAATTTATGGATCAAATGAAGGAGAAGGTTTCACATATCAAAACGCTAGAACAAAAAAATATGGAAGACCTATCTAAGTTGAAAATGCTTTTAGACAAAGCTGATCAAGCTTTAGATATTCAAAGTGATTTTACTCGAAAAGAATTTTCAGTTTTGTATCAATCCACCAATAATTATTCTGTCGATGAAATGTATCATGCAGTTCAGTATTTCAAAGAGACGAACAAAGTTCTACGCGAAGATGAAGTATCTTCTTATGCTGTTTCCAAATATAAAGAACATGAAAAAAATACTCCTTCTTTAGCTGAACAAACTAGAAATATTTCGAAGAGTGTTTTCATCTTAGACAGAGCGATACAGAAACAAATGAAAGAACGGTTAAGTGCTTTAAAAGAACAAAACTTTGATCTTGTTTATGAAGCGAACAAAAAGATTGAACAGTTCACATTACAAAAAGACCGACATGAAAAAGATTTAGCTGGAAACGTTCAATTACTTCGAGTGAATTTACAAAAATATTATTCTGATTCACTCGACCACATTACAAATGCTGAAGTCTTACTACGCCTTCAGGATCGGCAAGACAACGGAATGAGTTCCGGACGAGTTGACCAGGATCTTAATGTTATTCATCAACAAATCACAAAAGAAATTAATGACAAACCTATGGATAATTCATTTACACCTGATCAACAAGTCGAACGTCAATATTCACAAAGTGTTGCATCTGGATTGTTCCAGGCATTGGAGCAAGCGCAACGTGCGAATGAAAATAAAAAACATGAAAAAGATCCTACTGAGAAGAAGCAGCGAAGAAGATACAGAGGTCAAGAGTTGGATCATTAAGGAGGTATTATGGAATTTAAAAACAAGGCGTGGAAACCTATTTTTGCTAGTTTCCTGATGAGTATTTTGTTCTCATATCTGCTCATGGTTGGTTTTTATGTAATTGGCCCAGGTGGCGATTTAACTCAATTATTGCTAGAGCCTGTAAAGGTTGTTTCTTTTGCTTACGCCCAGGTAAAATTTGAAAGTCATATTTTCCTTGATGCCGTTTGTTATCTTAGGGGGCATGTTGTATTCCATGAGGTCATCTATTTTGTTACCGAAACTTGTGGATGCCAGTGATTTCGGATTACACGGAACATCAAAATGGGGTCAGCCATCTGATGTAGTTAATGGGAAGACATTTTCTAAACGTAATGCTTACAACAAAGATCCATTGAGCGCATTCAAGATGGAACCGGGTATCATCTTGGGGAAAATTCCAAGTCGAAAAGAACTAATCATCATGCCCAAAGGAACAAATATTGATAATCGAAATGTTTTAATTATCGGATCATCTGGATCAGGTAAAGGCCAGGCTTATGTTTTTCCAAATATGATGAATCATGTTGAAGAAACTATTATCGTAACCGACCCTAAAGGGGAGATTTATGAAGCCACTCACCAACTCAAACGAGATCAAGGTTACAAAGTTTATCAAATTGACTTTGTTAATTTTTCGGAAGAGGTTGGCTATAATCCACTGGATTATGTTGACGATGATGAAGATGCGCGAGCTGTCGCGAATACTATTGCATCCAATGCGGTAGATGATGGGAAAAGGGATTTTTGGAGCGAATCGGCCATAGCCTACTTTGCAGCTATTATTCTCTATATCAAAACGGAATACCGTCATACTGCAACAATGACTCATGTAGTACAATTTACGGCCAAGGCAGGAAAGGATGAAGAATTCCTGGATAACTTGCTGGAAGAAATGTCTGTTGACCATCCAGCATATGACATGTTTACTCTGGCTAATATGAGCGCCGGGAACACAAGAACGGGAATTATGTCCACATTGGCTCAACAAATTGGGATCTTCGCGATGCGGAAGATTGCGAAATTTACGGCAAAGAGTTCTTTTAACTTCCGGGATCTTCAGGAAGAAAAAACGGTACTTTACATTAAAGTACGGATGAAGAGTAATCCATTTAAGCAGCTCACGGCCACTTTCTTTGAACAACTAATTGACACCTTCTATGATATCGCGGACGAGAATCATTCACGGCTGCCAATTGACTCTATTTACTTACTAGATGAATTTGCGAATATCGGGAAAATCAATGGATATCCGAACATCCTGGCAACTTGTCGAGGACTGGGGATGTCGATGCACACGGTTATTCAAGATATCGGGCAATTGGAAGACAAACGTATGTATGGCCCGGATATGGCGCGATCCATCATCAACAATCATGATACAACACTGTTTTTGCGAACCAAAGATACCAAGACCGCCAAATACTTCAGTGATGTTGCCGGGGAAACCACGATTAAGCATAAACAGAAAAGTACCTCTATTGGAGAGAAAAACGCTTCTAAGAGCATTTCCGAACAGTTTGTAAAGCGACCTTTGATTACACAAGGTGAGCTGCTTAATGTAAACCCTGCTGTGTGCTATCTTTTCGTGAACGGCTATTTTCCTTTAAAACTAGAAAAGTCTTATCAGTATAAAGTGTATGGCGAATTCCTATTTGGAAAAGACCGTAAACCTAACTACGAACGTTCTTCCAGAAATAACTTTTTGAAGTTCTTCGGTATTAGCTCAGTAAACCATGTTGAGAAGCTTCCAGAAGCTCATACAGCCATCGATCCAGAAGAACGGGAATTAGAAGATGCGGATTATGATGAAGCCTTAGAAGCCGAAATGCTGGCCTTAGAAGAGGAAATGGAAAAGATTCCTGAAGAAGAAGACGTACCGTTTGCGGAAGAAGATGAATTTGAGGACGGAGAAGGTATCTCAACAGAAGAACTAAGCATGTTGTTAGGTAATCTTGACCCAATCGATCAAACACCATTAGAACCACTTGAAGAAGCTCCTATTGCTACTGAAGCAACAGATGATGGAATTACCGATGAAGATGTACAGGCGGCCTTTAGAGAGCTAGAGGAAGCGTTAAACGGCATTGGTGACGACGATCCTGACGCTGAAGCTTTAATGGAAGTGATTAAGGAGCTTACAGATGAAGCGGCTGCTGATCAGGAAGAAACGGATGAGGATGAAGAGAAAAAGGAACTGGACGATTCAGACGACTTACCAATGTGATAAATGGAGGAATGCACAATGATAACCGTATTAGCTGAAAAACCTGACCAGGCCAGAAAATTGGCTGCGCCTTTCCCACATACCAAGGGGAAAGGCTTTCTTCTCATTAACCCATGCAAGGAGTTTCCGGGCGGCGCTAAGGTCACATGGGCTATTGGGCATCTCGTAGAACTTAAAAATCCAGATGAATACAACGTAAGCCTGGAAGAGATGGAGCTTGGACAGTCTCCCTATTATTCCGGAGAGTTTTGAATATAAGGTTTCAAAGGATAAGGCAGTACAGTTCAAAATTGTAAAGGATTTATTGAAAGAAGCCGATCAAATTATTATAGCGACTGACCCGGCGCGAGAGGGTGAAAATATTGCCCGGCTGCTTATTATGATGGCCGGTTGTTCCAACAAGCCAATAAAACGGCTATGGACTTCCTCTCTAACCGAAAATGCGATACGGAAAGGGTTTGCTGAAGTACGGGACGGATCAACGACCATTAACCTCTTTTATGAAGCCCAAGCTCGGCAAATCTCTGACTGGCTTATCGGGCTGAATGCTAGTCGATTGTACACGCTGCATCTGCAGCGTAAGGGGTTCAAGGAAGTATTTAGTGTTGGCCGAGTACAAACGCCAGTGCTTACGCTCATTTACAATCGTCAGTGTGAAATTAAAAATTTCAAATCCGAACCATTTTATGAGCTTATGGCTGAGTTCGCCGTTTCTACAGGGAAATACACTGGTAAGCTACGCGATCGTTATCAATCTAAAGAAAAACTGTATGAAGCGGTAAAACCCTATATTGAGCCTGGAAAGGCTACTTATAATGGGGTAGTCAAACTAGTTGAAGTGAATGAAAAGCGGACGCAGCCGCCTACCTTGTATAATCTGTCCGGTTTACAGGCTGCCATGAATAAAAAGAAGAAATATAGCCCAACGGACGTATTAACTACTGTGCAGTCACTCTATGAAAAAGGTTTTGTCTCCTATCCGCGATCCGATTCACAGCACATAACAATAGAAGAGTTTGCATACTTGAAGCAAAATCTAAGTAACTATCAGCAGCTCATAGGTGTGTCGTTCCAGGCGCATAGTTTGGAGCCATCCAAGCGATATGTTAATCCGGATAAAGTGAGCGACCACTACGCCATTATTCCGACCGAAAAAATACCATCATCGACCGCAGACTTTACGGAAATGGAAAAGGCTACTTATGATGAAATTATAAAGAGTGCGTTAGGCATGTTTTTGCCCGACTACACTTACGAGGAAACAGTCATTACAACAGCCATCGGTGAAGTGGATTTTATTACAAAGGGAAAGACTGAAAAGTCTATCGGCTGGAAGCTGCTGTATCGCAACGATCCGGAAGGAACAGATGATGAAGAGGACGAGGATAAAGCCCTACCGCGCGTTAAACAGGCTGATCCAACCACTGGGGTCGTGGGAGTCAAGGACGGGATGACGCAGCCGCCTAAGCCGTACACACAGGGACAGCTTATCACTCTCATGACTAATGCCGGTCGTCACGTTGAGGATAAGGAAATGCGGGATGCCTTGAATGAGAGTGAAGGATTAGGCACTGAAGCGACAAGATCAAGTATTATCGAAACACTCATGCAACGTGAATTTATACTAGTGAAGAAAAACCAGGTCTATGTAACACCGAAGGGCGAGGTTTTATGTGAAGCTGTGAAAGGTACCGTTCTTTCCAAACCTGAAATGACGGCTCAATGGGAAATATTCCTGAAGGAGATCGGCCGAGGTAACAAGAAAAGCAGCGTCTTTATTGAGAACACGAAAAAATTATGTCATAAATTATTGGAACAAGCTTCTGCTGACATGGGAAATTTGAACGTCCAGGCGCAGATTGCAGCCACCGAAGAAGCCGATCAAATTTGCAAATGTCCTTGTGGGAACGGCTATATAACGGACAAAGGGAAGTTTTACGGTTGTACGGCCTATAAAGAGGGTTGCAAGATAACATTTTTCAAAGAGCTACTAGGCAAAAAGTTAACCCCTACTCAAATTAAGGCGCTATGTGAGAAAGGGAAAACTGGCACGATCAAGGGATTTACGAGCAAAAGTAAAAAGAAATTTGAAGCAGCTCTTTCCTTGAAAGATGGAAAGATCGAATTTATTTTCTCATAACATTTTCTCATGACAGAGAGGGGAAACACCATGTACCAATTTTATGAGATCGTGGGGAGCGAGAAACCTATTTACGTGACAAAGCCTGAAGGATATCTGTCATATGAGGAAGTTCCAAACGGGGATCTTGTTAACTATGAAGAAATCGCCTATCTGGAGATTGTAGAAAACGGGGTTAAATTGTACGAACCTCTATACGTGAGGGAGGGTGAATAACAATGCCGTTTCCTAAATCTGGCGACTACGAAGCGAAGATGGCTCAGGTACAAAAACAAGTTGACCAGGCCATAGAAAGGATATTTAGCAAGGCCGAATTTCAACGTTATTTAGAAGTGGCATCTAAATTCCCAAAATACAGTTTAAATAATGTGGTTATGATTTATGCCCAAAAACCTGAAGCTACCATGGTGCAGGGATACAATGCCTGGAAGGAAATGGGGCGACAGGTTCAGAAAGGTGAAACGGACCGTTAAAATTTTCGCTCCTACATTAAAGAAAGTCGAAATGACTAAAATAGATCCAGTTACGCAACGCCCACAGCTCGATTCAAAAGGAAAAGAGATTACAGAAAAGAAGGAAATACTTACAGGCTTCAAGGCGGTAAACGTATTTGACGTAAGCCAAACGCAAGGTAAAGAAATAGTCAATGTACGGCAGTTTGTCCGTGATGATATAAGAGACAGTGCAGGAGCTGCACAGATGTATCGTCAGTTTTCCGATCATCTTGCAAAGAAAATGGATGTACGAGAGAATGCCGAGGATTTTAAGGACAAGCCTAATGTGCGTGGGTATTATGATCGTGAGGATCATGCCATCCGGATCAATCCGGCTATTGAAAATTCGACAATGAAATTCAAAACATTAATCCATGAGTATGCACATTCGCAGCTCCACCGAATGGACAGTCCTTTGAAGGACTTGCCACGAGAACACAAGGAAGCCCAGGCTGAAGCCACGGCCTTTATGGTCACAAAGTATTATGGAATGGATACCGAAGCCTACAGCGCCGGTTATATTGCAACCTGGGCAAAGGATATTCAATTGGCTAAACAAGCCCTGGGCGAGATCCAGAAAACCGCTAATAATATTATTCGTGAGGTTGACCACCAATTGAATAGGGAACGTATACAGGAAGCTACAAAAACGCAGCTAACGATTCCTGGTATGGATGCAGCTAGAGAAGTGGCAGCGGCTTCCACGGATCGAGACGAGAAGCCAAAAGGACAAGACAAATCGAATCTAAATGAGTTACCAAAATCAAAATCAGGGCCAGAACTAGAGCGTTAAATAGGCTGATTATGGTATAATAGAGAAGACAAAGTAACCGGTGGGATTATCGGCACGGCGAAGCTTACCCGAAAGGGGGTGACGCCGTGTCACTTCTTGAAGTCGTGCAGCATTTTCTTGAAATTAGCGATAAGCTAGTTAGTATTGCAGTGGGGTTAATAGCCTTATGCAGTGCGTGGAAAGCAGCGCGGAACAAGAAAAACCACCGGGAATAGGTTGGTAGCCTTGCAATCCGGTGGTTTTTCATTCGTTTGATTGAAATTCGCCGTGGTCGCCCACCGGCCTTTGTTAGACAAGTCACGATGTTAGCGCATCGTGGCTTTTGTTTATTTTACACCTGTTATACTTTTATTATACCACAGTAGGAGCGTTTAGGAACATCCAGGCACATCAATTTCATGAGTTACCGATTGTCCTGGTGATCTTCCACTCGTCTATATCGTTCGGATCAACACCGCAGATCCTACAGATTAATAGTCCAAGGGGCATTGTAGGTATTTTCTTGCCGTATTCTATATTCTGATAATGCCGTAAAGAGCATTCCATTTGAATTTGAATTTCTTGTACAAGTGATTCCTGAGTATAATTCGCTAATTCCCGTGCTTCTTTTAATCTCAAGGTCGGTAAACTCCCTGTTCTCTTTTTTTATAGATATTACCGAAGTATCTAATATTCCATAACGATCTAAAGATCGACGTCCTAAAGGACGTGTTGTATAATGGATAGAAGGGGTCATCCTCCCCTTTCCGATGGGTGGGATACTTTGCCGGGTCCTCTCACCTTGCAAAAGTTTCGATTCATCAATTGCATAAAACAAAAATCGCCCTCATAATGAGAATATACGTTCTTATTTTGGGGGTGGTTTTTTGCTTCAGGATGAACCTAGTATGTGGCACAGTCGTTTTATTCTTCCCGAACATCGTGAGTCTATGTTGCGACAAGAGAAAGAAAATCGGCGTAAAAAATTGCCTGTTTTGGACGAACAGGAAAAAGAGGACATTGGTCAGAAACTTGCAATGTCATTAAAACTTGGTCGTGAGGTAACAATCCGGATATTTGGGGAGTTTGAGGATCGAACGCTAACGGGGATAGTCACTCAAATGGATCAACAGACAAGGCAGGCTAAAATTTCAATCGACTTAGATGATTGGGAGCGAGTGCCCTTCTCTTTGATCCTGGGTGTGGATGAAGGCTAACATTCGGAAATAGATGCAATTTGGATCCAAGCAAAGTTTCTGCAGCATGGAATTTATCAGGTTAAACACGAACATTAATTTGTTGGCCAACTTGCCGGCACGAAGTAATTTCCGAATATTAAAAAGGGCGGCCTACAAGGGGCTGCCCTTTTTCTGTATATGCTTCAGCATAGGCTTGGCTTGAGCCAAGTAAGGATTTTAATTCATCAAGGGCTTATGCTACCAGCTCTAAGGCGGTAAAATACACCGCCTAAGACCTGGTACGCACCGCTGCGGGGTTACTCAGCCCGATAACTAGGCGGCCTAAGCCGGGGGAAAACACCCCAGCTAAAGCCGCCTACGTTCCTGGCCTTCGCTTAACACCCCACACGGGGCAAAGGTCAAAGGCAGTTTGATTCGCACCGTTTAGTGTTCTGACTGCCCTTTTCTCCTGCTTTTGTCTTTGAGCTAATCCCATGCCCTTTCTCCGTCCTAATAGCAAACCATATATAACCCTGGTGAACAAGGTGGAAAAAATTTTGAGAACGACACTCAAATTTTTTTCCATCCCTACGGGCAGCCTTGTTCCCCAGGAACATATATGGTTTAAACGCTATGACGGCGAAATGGACATGGGATTAAAACGCTCTTTGACAAAAGCATACGAAAACGGCAAGACAGCGAGACCCGAAACTGTGCATCAAACCTAAAACCTAAAGATTCCCGGCTCCTTGGAAGTGGATTGAAGGTTAAAGAAAAAAATAGAAATTCCTGAAAGGAGGTGATGAAGATGCAGAATGAGACGATTGTCATGTTGGCCGTTATCGCGGCTTTTATGCAAGTCATTGTTCAACTTTTAGGAGTCGTCAAGGCGTTCATTGAATGGAATACGGCTCGACAAAAAGTAAAAGGCTCCGACCGTTCGCAGCGGTCGAAGCCCAAGAAAAAGCCTAAATAATTAACCCGTGCTAACAGGTTGGGTAAGGGGGATGCTTTCTCAACCCTTACCCTCCCATCATAACACAAAATTTTATCATGTTAAAGGGAGGACAACCCCAATGGAAATGTTACTTTTGATACTCATTTTGTTCAGTATTTTTCTTCAGTCGATTACTTTCCTGCTCAATTGGTCAACGCAAAAATACAATGACCGGAAATAGGAAGACCGGCAGCGGCCGCCAGGCTGCTGCCCACATCCATCCATCAAAGAGCAGGAGGAAGAATATGAAAACTCATAAATCAAAAATATTAGCAGCTTTGACGGTATGCCATGGTATTTATAAAAAAGCGGTGTTTGTCTTAAATGGACAACCGGTTAAAATACACTTTCTAACAATGGACGAGTACCGCGAAATGGTTGATAACCTCACCCCTGCCCGAACTCATGAATGGGCTGGGATGCTGAAGAAGGTGGATGAAAGAAAACCCATCTATTATTGCATTTGGACGGTGCAAGTTACTGAGTATCATCTTATAACCAACAAGATTCAGGAACTAATTGATGCGGTCATTACTGAACATGTCGCAACTTTTGAAATGGATATTCCTTCTATTGAAATTCGCGGCCAGCAAGAAGCTAATTAAATCTAAGGCGCCGGGTTTCTCCCGGCGCAATAAAGGAGACTGAATAAAAAATGAAATATCGGTACTATAGAAAGCCTACAACGCAGAAGGCGCTACAGGCTGCCAAACGTCTCTACCGGCTTCTCCTGGTTCTATAGTGGTGAAGGTTCGAGAGGGCTACAGAAAGTGCTTAAATGGCTGCTTGTTCCGGAAAATGTACGAAAGCAGTTTAACCAAATTTGAAAATCACGGTGACACGTACAAGCCGAATAGTGTTTTTATCCGATAACGGAAGGAGAATCAGAAGCGTGGAGTGTGTTTATAAAAGCAGCTCAGTGCCAAATGGTAACGTCGTTTTGTTTCCTCAAAAGAAATTTTCTTTTGAGGAAGAACTAACCCCTGAACAGGAATTGAAATATTTCATGTTGGAAATGGCTGTGCCGGTGATACCAGGCTTGGAAGAAAGACTAATTCGAGATGGTAAAGCTGTCGATGAATTGTTTATGGTGGTAGCAGATCAATTATTTGGAATAAAATAATGGGAGCTGATGAACTGATGGACTTAAAATGTCGCATTGAGGTGGAACGGCGGTTACTTCATGAACTGGCTGAGAATTACGGTATAAATGATCCGCGAACGTTGATAAAGTCCCAGGAGCTTGATTCAGTACTGAATCAGTATAATGAGTTAATAAAAAAGCAAAAGCCGACTGCATAAGCAATCGACTTAGGGTGAGAAACTTTGCCGGGTCGCTCACCCTTCCTATTTTATCATACATCGCTGAGGTAAACAGCAGGATTAAAGTCATGGAAAGAGAGGATGGATAAAGAATGGTAATACATACATGCCCTTATTGTGGTGTTGATCTGAAGAGTGAAAATGACGCTTATTACTGTGGTTTTTGTGAAATGTTCGTTGCAACCGAAGATGTACAGGAGAATGGCCAGCGGAAGCAGATCCCTTTCCTGCTAAACAATATTACTATTTCAGATGCAGACGAGAACACTAGGCAGCTTATGCAAAGATCAACCAATGATTTAATTGTTATGCTTCGTTTGGTTCGTCAGAAGCGGACAGATTTTTATAACTATCTGAGGGTTCTTAATAAGGCTAAGGGTGATTTTCAGGAACATGCCGAGTTAACAGGTAAGGACTATGAATATTGGACGCGGAAGGCATGGGTACTAGAAAATATTCTAAGGGATCGTACCGGGGTCTTTCCTGAGAGAATCACGGATGACTATCTGTCTGGATTGGCTGTAAGAGCAGACAAAATAAACGGTAAATCCATGAGAATAAGAACCAAAAAACAGCAGCACATATAGGATAAAAAACTTTGTATTTTGTGTCCTATATTCTATCATGAATACATGTGTTAAGTGGAATAATACTATTAGTGAAAATAAGAAAGGTGGTCTTCACATGAAACGTATATCAATCTCTGAGTTGAATGAAATTTTAGTGAAAGCAACATTCTCAGCCAGACAAGAGTCCAAGACGAATGGTGTACCCATTGTATATGAGGAAAATGAAAAAATGATTAAGGAATATCCGGATGGCAGGAAAACGGAGATTATTTACGACGGAAATGGTAATAAAAAGGAAATTGAGTATCCATGAGTAAGCCCGTCATGACTGTTTTTGCGGGGACAAATGGAGCAGGAAAAAGCACACTAACCAGGAACTTTAACCATCAGTTAGGAGAAATTATTGATCCGGATGCCATAGCAAAGACTATCAATCCTATGCATCCCGAATCGGTTTCTCCATCAGCTGGCAGGGAAGCTATCAAACGCGTCCGTGAATGTATACAGAATGGAAAGAGCTTTTCTATTGAAACAACACTTGCTGGTAAAAACGCTATACGGCAAATGGAACAAGCAAAAAAAGCAGGATTTGAAATAAATCTTTATTATGTAGGACTTAAAAATGTAGAATATCACATCGAGCGAGTAGAGATGCGAGTAAAGAATGGTGGTCATCATATTTCAGAAGAAGATATCCGAAGGCGATATGACCGTTCGATCGGCAATTTACCTGAAGCAATAAAGTTATCCGATCGTTCTTTTATTTTCGATAACACTTCAAAGTTCAGATTAGTAATGGAGATAGACAAAGGAAAGGTTCAAACGATATCTAAAGACATTCCACAGTGGGTTAAAAGTACCTTTTTAAGAGAAGCGGAGAAAGTACAGGAACATACACATACGAATGAAAGTACACACGAACGTGAAGGGAAAGAGACACAAAAAATGAAAGGATCGGATCTAGAGCGATAATCCAAGAAAATAATTATTCAGGAAAATGGCATCTCCACGAACGAGATCCACGCAGCCGATAGCGGCCACCGGCGCAGCTCAGACACTGAGGACAGCAATAGCTGTCCTTTGGGTATGTCTCCGGAAGTATCGAGCAGCCAGGGACCTACCAGGAGCGTCCACGAGCTGAAGCTCAAGCGGCCGGCACGTGGCTGCTCCTCCGACATAGCAGCTTCATAGTGCCCACCGGCGCACAATTGAGAGTTATTAAATAATGTAATTTATTGTCTCGTGTATCTTTGGTAACATACATCCATGAGTGAGTGAGTCATCTATGTAGTGAAAAATCATTGTGCGGGTCAGCACCATGAACCTGAAATTTCGGATATTTTCGGCTATATAAATTTACTAAATTATAAAATATCCCACCATAAGTACATATTGATGCTATAATTACAATGCCAATTTAGGACAATGGATATGGGTTGATTTACCCATTTTCACTTAGTAATTCTATTCATCCCTATATTTTTCATTATGTCAAACTATGCAAAGAGACATAAAGGGATTTTATACTTGACGTTGATGGCCTTATAATGTCTGACTTTTCCCCACTGAAGTTCATAACCAGATACTCAGATTTGAAATTTGACTATTCAAGGGAAAAATAAGGACAAAAATTTAATCAAAGGAGTACATACACATGAGTCATCACTTAAAACAGCTTATGGACCGAGGAGTTACCCTTAAAAGACAAGGGGATCTTGAAGGAGCGAGGAATTGTTACATTCAAGCTTTGCAAGAAGATCCAACCGAAATGATGATCTATATTAATCTTGGAAAAGTAGCACATTTACTTAAGTCACAAGATTTAGCTATTCGCTCTTATCTTGCGGCAGCCCATCTTCAAGTTTCCCCTGTAGAAATTGCTATTGAACAAAACTCATTGCCGATGCATCTAAAAATTCATTACGATAATTTTCCGAAAGCAATTCTAGACCAACTGCCCCGAAAATCTGGGTTCATTATTTTTATTGACTCCAACACACCAAGACATGCAGCTCATTCATTAATTGATTTGTCCTCGGAAGCTATGAGAAATAATCCTCAACTCACAACCTTTGCGGAAGTTTATAACGCACATATTTTTGGAAACGGGCAACATGAAGAAGTTCTATTAAAACATGATATTTCAATTAATGATCAAATTAGTAGTGACGAAGAAAACTATATTCCGTTGGGCAGGGAATTTTTTATTGATAAGCTTAAATGGGAAAGTCTTCATCGAAATGATGTTTTAAACTTATATTTTTAGGCTTAATACACTCTACCAAAAAGACTAACAAACGAGAAAGCACCCGTTAAGGGTGCTTTTAATCTACGCATATGGTTCAGAATTAAAGTTAGAGACATAAGGAGACTATTACATCGCGGCAGGAATCGGTTGTGCTGTGGGTCATGATGAATAGGACAATACGTGGTGATGTGAAAGATACAAGTTGCTTTGACGTTTTATGATCCATATGAGATGAGTCTAGAGAGTTGACGAGATTTGTTTCTTTTAGCTCCCTAGAGAACTTGGACATTATCTGCAACGTGAAGCTTACATTGGTGCTGGAAAAGTTCCAAGATAACTATGATATATAATGTTAAGGAGGGGAAGATTGTGAGATTCGCTAGATTTTTATCAAGAGTTTCTGTTTTAGTCGGAATAGCAATTGCTATATATTTTTATCCTGAATGGGGATGGGGCTCTATTTTAGCAGGTTTTGGAGGCTTTGCTTTTCTTACTTTTTTAGCTTTTATACTAGCCAAAGGGCAAAATATCTCAGATGTTCATGCTGCACCTACTAACAATAATGCAACACCAAACCCACATTTCCTTGACTCTGCAGCTAAAGTTGGTGAAAGCCTAGGGCCACCAAACGTTACTTGGAATAGATACATTTGAAAAAGGCTTAACTAAGGCAGATCTATCAAGTGAACAACGAGAGCTAAAATTTTTGTTATCTTACATTATGACCTCTTCCTCAGAAATGATAATCGGGGACAATATCTTTTCAGATACTCTGAATGCATACTTTCATGAGGCTTTAATTAACTCTCATGATAAGATGAATTATAGTGATCGCTGGAGAACTTATAATGGGGTAATTGCGAGAAGTAAAGGCGAACGATCTGACATAAACCTCTGTTTAGCAAAATCAATGTGTGAAATTTATTTGAATGATACCAGTAGCATTTCTACTCATCAGGTTACAGAATTTATTAGTGAATTGTCATCAGCGTATAGTAAAGTTCTCTTAGAATTTAAGCCCCAAGCGGATAAAGAACTTAAACGATTGAGTTAATTAAAAAACTCCAGTTCAGCGGTTTCCAAATTTGAATCATCCTTTGCAGAGTACGGGCGACCGGTAGTTGGTTCGTTTTGATAGAATATATATGAAGATCAAATTATGTCAGGCGAACAATACCCTAGTGGGTAGGCCTGTTCAATAAAAAAACAGCCGATTATTTTTAATCGGCTGCGATTAACTTTATGAACAAGGACTAACTATCTGAGGTAATGACATTTAGCGCAACTCATCATCCAACGGTACAATGATTTCATCTAGCACAACTTTCCATTGACGCTTCATCTCTGGTGCGTATTTCAATGGCTTTGCATCTGGATGTATGGCTTTATACTTATCAAACTGCTTGCTATTAATAATACCTCCGATATTTGGGATCGGATCCATACCGATTACATATTGAACCGCAGATAAATAAAGCTCGTTCTCCTCCACAAACCAAGTTTGCGCAAATTCTTGAATCGTCGTGTTACGTGCGTTCTTGAAGAATCTCCGTTTCACTACTAGAATATCTTCTTCGGCGTCTATCTCTTTAGTGTCAATCGCGTTTAAAATCGCTCGGTATACGCCTTTAACAATTTCTGATTTCTTCAGTTTTTGAAGGGCCTTTTCGATCTCGTCACGGATATTTTGATTATTGGCCAAGTATGATTCCAATAATCGGTCAATATAGGTTGAGTCAATATCATAGATCTTAATGGTATTATCCCCATAGAATTCAATGTCCGAAAAGTTGGGTCCGGGTCCTTCGTCGTCATCTCCCTCAACTATTAATGATCCCTTAACCGTATTGTAGACGCCAATATATTCTTCCAAAGTCTTCGCCTGTTCTTTAAGTGCTGTTGATTTCTCCATTTCATCATTGTAGTCGTCGTACGTAATTAAAGCTTCAAAGGAGTTGTTTAACTCCTGGAATGCTTTCACAAATTCAATTCGGGCTTCCAGGTCTGAATGTTCGTTGATATCATATGGATTTGGAACTAGTTTTGTCAGCGTCTTGTGTGCCTTCTGGAAACGTTTCTTGGATTCATCATACGTTGGATAAACAAGAGTAGATTCCTCTTGTGCATGTGAATACAACTTCGTAGCATCCTTCACATTTTGCTCCATTGATGCAGGCTTTCGGAAGGTGACAATCAACCCTTTTTTCTTGTCTGGGTAGGTACGATTCGTCCGAGAGAAAGCCTGGATCAAATTGGCGTAACTCAAATTTCGATCTACAAATAACGTTTGGATCGTTGGAGCATCAAATCCAGTCAACAGGCGATCTACAACAATGACCAGGTCAATTTGTTTTCCAAGTTGTTTAAATTCCGCTTTCTTACGGGCTAACCGATTATTGATATCGCCATTATATCGTTCAATATCCTCTATAGACCAAGCTGTACGATAGTAATCGTTATAATCCTTTATGATTCCCTTCATCTCATCTTGAATTTGTTTGGAATTCTCTTCATTTTCCTGCATCGAATAGGTGATGGCAACCCGAGGGAAGTCTGGATCCTCAATTGTACGGCCTGTTCGAATCGGATGTCCGGCAAATTCTCTCGTTAACCACTCCGGATCTTGAGTCATCTCTTTAATTGCCTGATAATACCGTTTGGCTATATCAATGGAGCTTGTGGTTAAGATAGCAGACTTTTGCGGCCGGCCGTTTTGGAAATCAAATTTGATGTAGGCATTATCGGGCCTGAAGATCTTATGTATCACCTTCTGGATATGCTCATCACTTTCAAATGTAGAAGGATCCAGATAAGATTCCTTCTCTATTCCTTCCATTTGATCGATCCTATGATTAATATCATCATCACTGTCATCAGGGAACTTCATGCGAAGTTGATTGAAAATATAATTCTTTAATGAAGTAGGCTCAATCGTATCCTCATGTTCTACTTGGAATCCCAATACAGCTCCGTCATCTAAAGCATTCTTAATCGTATACGTGTGCAAGACTTCTCCATACTGATCATGCGTGGTGCGAGCCAATTGTCCTTTGGCCTGCTTTTTATTTTCCTTAAATATCGGCGTGCCTGTAAAACCAAACCAAGTGGAATTGGGAAAGAATCCCTTGATCGCATCCATTCCTTCTGCACTTAGCGCCCGGTGGCATTCATCTACGACAAAAACAATATGCTGCCCCAGCATCTTCTTGAAACGTTGGGTGCCTTTTTGTTCTTCTTGTTTCTCTGCATAGCGTAAGGCTGCCTCTAATTTTTGGCGGGTCGTGATAATCACGATATTGGAATTGGCATCAGATAATAGCGTATTGCTCAGCTCTTTCGAACTTCCGGTTCCGACAATCAAGCTGTTGGACCTAGCATTACCCGAAGAAATACCCGTATTAAATTCGGAGGCAAATTTGGTGAACTCCGTCGTTGTTTGGTTATCTAAGTCTTTTCGGTCAATGAGCATTATGGTGCGATCTACACCGGGCTTACGAGCTAATAACTTCGTAGAAACAAAGCTGGTCAATGTTTTCCCTGAACCAGTCGCATGCCATATATGACCAGATTGATGTTTCATGGCAGCAGTAAATAAAGCTTCGATCGCATGGACTTGATACGGCTGCAACACCATTAAGGCTTTGTTATCTTGATCCTCACTCACAATCGTATAATTGGCAATTAAGCGATGCGCATCCGGAATATTTAAGACTTGTTTTACGAATTCGTAGAGATTTTCTACTTTTCGATTGTCTGTTGTCCGCCAACCGAAGATAAACTTCTTATGCATATATTTAGGTAATGCATTAGCAAAATAACGCGTTGTTTGTTCGTTAGAAATGACGAAGATTTGCAGCGTAGAAAAGATATTATTTCGAAACATCCCTTCCTCTGCGTATTTCTTAATTTGATGATAGGCGTGAAACACGCCGTCTTTCGCACTGGCTTGTTTGAGTTCAATTTGAACAATAGGCAGGCCATTAATTAATAGGGTCACATCAAACCGGCGATCACGGTCATCAACGTTAGCCTTTTTTTTCGCAATCTGATGAACAACTTCATATGTAGAGATTCCACCGCCAATGTCTTGATTGGAGTATAGCACCAATGACATCGAACCCAGGGATACATCTTCACGTTCAATAGTGACCCGAGCTATTCCATTCTCCCCTTTGAGCCATTTAGCAGCATCAAAAGGGGTTAGTGTTTTTAGTAGTAATTCAGTTCTAATCGTGTCAAATTCCTTATCCGAAATGGGGTGTTCCCCAATTTCGGATAAGTTGTTTTGCGTAATTTTCTGACGTAAATTCTTCCATAAGTCTTCTTCTGATTTTAGGTCCGGACGATAATTCCACTGATTACGTCCTTCGCCAAGTACTTCAATGAGGCGCCGTTCTATCTCAGCTTCATCATTATGCGGTATCTTCGACATGGGTTTTCCTCTCTTCTAGTTGATTAGACAAACATTTTTTGAAGGAATGCTTTTTTTGTTTCTTTTAACGCATCTAGTTCGCGCTGATGAAGAGTGGTGAGTTGGTCAAGGCTACGGAAAAATGAGCCGATTTGATCTTGTTCTTCGATAGATGGAAACAGAAAACTCATTTTTCCAATCTGTTGGAAGTTCAATCCTTCACGTCCACCACCTGCTTGATTATTATTAATCTGTCCTTGACCTTTAGGAGATGTCAAGTTTAGTTGAACAAAATCTGAATTATAACCTTCGGCGGGTCTAACGATACATACGTGCTGATTAACGTTGGCACAGACAGAATAGCGGTACACTGCACTTCTACCAATTGAAGCGCCTGTAATGTTAAGCAATACGTCATTTTTAACCACGCGACTGTTTTTCATCTCTTCATCGGTCTGAGGAGTGATATATGCTACATCTTTCAAGTCAACGAAATCCTCGTAAACATTTTGAGACCTAAGAAATGGAATCCCTTCTAAAACGTAAGAAGAATCCCCTCCTTTTGGTGTCTTTCCACTTCCAATCTTTAATGTTATATCCGCCAACGTACGCTTTTCCCAAGCGTCAGTAAATCCAGGAAAACGAATTTCAGGGAAATTATCTCCATTTTTTGGAAACATTTTTTGAAGCAACCCAGTCTTCAATTTTTTCGCGTTATTTAACTTACGCTGATGAAGGCTGATGATGTGGTCGAGGCTGTCAAAGATCCGTGAAATTTGCTTCTGTTCTGCGACAGACGGAATACTGGCTTTGGTAAGATGCACGTCATTTCGATTCAAAGTTGGGACACCACTACCAGTACCATAACGCTTCAAATCCAATTTCTGATACAAATAATAAATGAATTTGGCATCGTTTCTTTTGAAGTCAGTTACCCACAAAGCCGTGTTATGTGGCCAATAATCAACTTCTACAAATGTTAGATTTCCGATTGTGCCAGAACGACCAGTCACAACACCAGGGGCTTTTGCTTTGTACTTTGAATGATAGGCGCCTATCCCATTAGACATAATAACGGGGTATGAACCTGCTTCCATTTCACTAACAGGTAAGTCGAATCCACGCTGTAAAGGCGCTATATCTATAACCTTGCGCTGTTCCCAAGCATCAGTAAATCCCGCAAGTCTTATCTTTGGTGTGTTTTTATTTCCCACGATTAAACACCTCTAATGCACCCTTGATCCATTCTGCGTTTTCCTCATCATGTTGTAGCGACGAAATCATGTCAAATAAACTAGATTCTAATTTTTCTTTCTCTTTTCGAATGTCTTGAATTTCCCGACCAATTGAAGCCATATCGATAGATTCTTCTTCTTCAAAGGTATCCACGTATCGAGGGATGTTTAGATTAAAGTCGTTTTCTTTGATCTTCTCAAATGTAGCGACATGGGCATATCTCTCAACATTTTCTCGTCTTTTATATGTCTCGACAATCTTATCAATATGTTCTTCGGAAAGATTGTTTTGGTTCTTTACTTTTGTGAATTCATGACTTGCATCAATAAATAATACGTCACGAGTCGTGCGATTTTTCTTCAAAATGATGACAGTTGTTGGAATTGAGGTCCCGTAGAAAAGGTTTGCCGGCATACCAATAACAGCATATATACTTCCATCTTCTAATAGTTTCTTCCGGATCACCCCTTCTGCAGCTCCGCGGAACAGTACGCCATGCGGCAAAACGATGGCCATGGTTCCGGAATCTTTCAGATGGTAGAACCCATGCAAAAGAAAGGCAAAATCTGCTTTAGATTTAGGCGCTAATTTCCCGTACCGGTTAAAACGTGAATCATCGAGGAACGTATCATCGGAAGACCAATTGGCGGAGTAAGGTGGATTCATAAGGACAGAATCAAAGGTATATGGCTCATCTGTCGGCCAGTCTTTGTTCAAGGTGTCCCCGTTGCGTAAACGCATGTCTTCTTTATCTACACCATGCAAAATCAGATTCATCTTTGCTAGGTTATAAGTCGTTGTATTGAGCTCTTGACCATGATACTTTACATTATCCGGATGGTTAAGATAGTTTCGGACATTCAGCATCAAGGAACCTGATCCCATCGTTGGATCAAATACGCTAAACAATTTTTTGTCTTCTTGGCCAATGGTAGCTATACGGGCCATCATGTCGGAAACCTCGTGAGGGGTATAGAATTCACCTGCTTTTTTACCGGCCTCAGAAGCAAATTGGCTAATCAAGAATTCATAGGCATCCCCGATGATATCGCCGTTATGACCGATCACATCAATATCATTTAGTTTCTTCAAAACTTCGGTAATGGTGATGTTTCGTTGTTGGTCATCGGATCCTAGTTTTTTAGATGTCAGATCCACATCATCAAACAATCCATTAAACTGGTCATACTTCGTAGACAGATCGATGAACGCTTTATTCAAGTCATTTAACTGAAATATGTTTTGTTTAGCCTGATTGGTCAGTACATTAAATAAATAATCTGGTCCAATGTCATATCCTAAAGTATCTACTAAGGTATCAATTAAATCCTTTTCCACTTCTTTATCGGCCAATAAACTTCTGTACAGTTGGGTTTGTTTTTCTTGTGTGTTGTATTCTTCTTTCGATTCATCAGCGATTTCAACCACTTTTTCTAACAACTTATCGGATAAGTATTTGTAAAAGATCAGTCCTAGTAAGTAGTTTTTGTATTCCGATGCATCCATTTTGCTACGCAGGTTGTCTGCGGCACTAAATAATTTGGAGTTTAATTCAGCCATGTTAGAGTCCTCACTTGTCTATTGTTATTGGTCTAATTGATTCAATATTTCTAAATATAGTCTCTCTTCAAGTTCTGCTTGTTTCTTAACTAAAGCATGGTGCTTTTTTAAAGTGAAATAAGCTTTACCAATGGTCCGTTGTTTCTCGATTGTTGGCAACTTGATTTCAAATTCTTTTAGAATTGCTGGGATTAATTTAGGGACAATACTACCTTGCATGGAAATTGCCATTTGCTTTTTCACGGAATAGGATTCATTTAAGGCGTAGCATAGATAGCAAGGATCCAGAGTCCTATGATCAAAAATGAGCTTCGCAAAGTTCTGGTTGATGATTTTTCCTTGGTTTAAGTCACTTACGATCCCTGCCTTGGAACTCACAAAACTGAAAACAACATCTCCAGTACTGCTCAAATACCCGTCTGTGTGTTCATGATAAAGATTAGCCTGGAAGTCTAGAAATGAGCCCTCTAAATCATTTACTAAATCCTCGTATGAATACGCAACTAAAGTGAGATCGTTTTTCTCGTTTCCTCTGGAAAGGTTTTTTCCTATTCTAACCGTTACAACATCTTCAAGCTTCATATCCCACCCTCACCCTAAAAAAGTACTTCTTTAGAATTACTACACGTCGACGATTTAAATCATAATGCTCTAAAAGCATTTCGTCAATATTTTTATGTAATTTCTAAGAATTACTTGATTGCGACGAAGTTCTTCCTGAAGATCTTTAAAATTTTTGCTGGAGTGTCGGACAACATCAAGGAAATAATGCCGTAAACTTATTGACGTTAACTACGCACTTTATGTTTAGCTAGATTTTGTAACTGACGTGGTTGACACCACTCTCTATAGTCTGTAAAGGTATATCTTTAAGGACACCTTAAAATAGCATGTACTTCTGTCCGCAAAGGTATTGATTTTTATTAAGAAACGTTTATTTTATAAGTAACCCCTTTTTAAACTATTGGAGGACAAATTATGAGATTATCCACGAGAGAATACGGATATGCCAGAGTATCAACCAAGGATCAGAACGAAGACAGGCAGTTAACCGTACTACGTGATATGAAGATTCCAGATGAATACATTTTTGTAGACAAAGCCAGTGGGAAAAATTTCGATCGGCCAGAGTATCAGTTTCTGAAGCGTGTCTTGCGTGAGGGTGATACCTTATTTGTTAAATCCATCAACCGTTTTGGGAGAAATAAACAAGAGATTCTAAAAGAGTGGCAATGGTTGATCGATGCGAAGATTCATGTTGTAGTGATCGACATTCCGATTCTGGACACGCGTAAGTATGAAGACCTGGAAGGGATCGGGCAGCTCATTATGGATTTGGTGCTTCAGATCCTTAGTTGGTTGGCTGAAGAAGAACGTAAGGGCATCAAACAAGCGCAGGCTGAAGGGATTGCTGAAGCAAAGAAGCAAGGTAAGCACCTAGGACGGCCACAGATCAACTTGAGTACCACTTACATTAGGGCAAAGAGCCATCATGGATGCCAATTATAAAAAATGGAGGAATCATGAGCTTTCGGCTATAGAGTTTATGAGGAAATTAGATCTGAAGAAGAACACCTTTTACAAAGTTATAAAGGAATTTGAATCTCAACATGATATGTTATAATTTGAATCGTGGAAATTATATTTATGACAGGAGACTCTTTAAGTGAAAACCAGGACAAAGAATATAGGAGTTGTTATATTAATCATTGCGGTGGTGGTCGCAGGTATATTTTATATTTATCATGAAATAAATGTGGCTTCGACCAATAAAATGAGACTAGAATCAATTGTAGGCCAGTCCTTAACAAAATCACGAGAACAACTCGAAAAAATCTCAAAATTACAGGAATTAAATAATAGTAATATTCAACTCATTCAGAACGAATTAACTGGGATTCAAGTACATTACAGTGTAATCGACAAAGCAGTTGGAGTAAGTTTACTGGCTCCCATTTCTGACGAATTAAAAACAAAATTCGAGGATATTTCTTCGATATATCAAGGTTCACAGCAGTTATCAGAGGAAGGTATAAAGGAATTTAACGATTATAAAAACAAGTTGGTTGATTTATCATCAATTATTAATGAAACCTATTACGAGTCATCACAGAATCACCCTGAAGGAGGAGGAGTTAATCTTAATATTACTGACTATCAAGAGTTGGCTAAGTTTAGACAAAACTTCTAAAAAAGAAGCAGGTGGACTGATTATCAGTCCACCTGCTTTTATTCATTACAAATGATTACGTAGGCCGTTCACAATGCCAGTAGCAATTGTATTCAGTCTAGATTCATAATCAAGGTTTTCATCGTCAATGTTTGCGATTTCGACTAGTACTTTTTGGCTTGCCTTGGTTGTATCACGTAGGACAGCAAAGTTATCTGCATATGTTCCAATACCCGTAGAATAAGGTCTCAGTCCTGCTGTGACTGCTTCGGCAAAAGCTTTAGATGCTACTGCACCTGTTTGATAAAAAGTACCTACACGACCTTTTGGAGTATTTACATGAATACTTACTAGGGCATGTGATGATGGGATATTGTTATTAATATAAGCAACGCGTTTGTTAACATCATCTGCAGCAGTTGTTCCACCGAAGTCCTTGTCAGTCGAACGGGTCATATGAACAATTGCCCCTTCTCTTTTTAAAATAGTCTCCATGTATTTCGCAACTTTAAGACAGATAACTTTTTCCAATCGCAGCTCTGGTGATGCAAATTTTGGTTCCGTAACTCCTGGATATTTACCACCGTGACCCGGATCAATAATAACTTTTTTATCTTTCAAACTCATAATTAATTACCACCTTTTATTTTATTTTTTTGATCGACGTCTTACTATATAAAGAGAAATGAAACTTAGATCTTACAACCACTCTTCTAATTTTTTTTAAAATCACTAGTATCAAAAGTTTGGATAACCTCAATCATTTTCACATAGAGCTCTTGTTGTAGATCTTCTCTATGTTCGGCGGGTACTTGTAACAACGAGGATTTTAGTTTAGGGGTGAAACATTCTAAAATACGTAATGTTGCTTCCCGATCATCTTGCTGCTGGGCTTGTACTAGCAATTCTGCGAGCATAAAATCACTTCTTTACGTTTTTTTGTATTTCGTTCTTCAAGGCATTGATGGCTTCGCTTAAATCAGATATTTTTTTTTCAAAACGAATAAGTAGATACAGCGTAATTGCAATGGGAAAACCTAAATTGGATATATAAGTAGCAAAATCTACCTCTGGCACGAGTCCTCACCCTTCCCCTTCCCTTCCGTTATTAACAGCCGCAATTTTGCTAGAGCCTTTAAACGGTGCTTAGAGATGTTTTGTTGTGACCCGCCTACTATTTCAGAAATTTCTTTGTCATTGAGTCCTTGGGCATAAGCAAGTGATAGTATTTTTTTTTGTTGTTCTGGAAGGGATTCATACGCTTGATAAAGTGAATAATTTGTAATGTGATCTTTTAAGCTTAGTGGCACAGATTCTGAATCATAAGAGATAAGTAAGGTTGATTCTAGGTTTTCATCATTGTCTAGTGTCAGTGGGAATCGACTATTTTTCATTCGTCTCTTCTTGTCATAGTTTATAGAGTTGTAGTATATAAGATTGGCCATATAAGTGATAAAACGACGATTCAATTGGTCATCTTTTTTCAATATAAACCCCCTCCTTTTGAAGAGATTACTCCTATCTAATAAAGAGAAATGAGACTTGAAATTTACAACCAATTTCCAACAAGAAGAACAAGTGTTCTTATAGTTTACCATTAACTCTATTGCAGTCAATGTAATCCAATCCATAACTTCTTTATAATTACATATATGTTTATTGTTAAATCTATTGAAACATGCGCTACTAGAATTATAGCTAGCTTGGAGAGTGGCAATGGCTAATCGATGCAAAAATTCATGTTGTGGTGATCGACATTCCAATTCTCGATACGCGGAAGTACCAGGAGTTCGAGGGGATCGGGCAGCTTATTATGGATCTTGTGCTTCAGATACTTAGCTGGCTTGCTGAAGAGGAACGGAATGGCATTAAGCAAGCACAGGCTGAAGGTATTACTGAAGCCAAGAAAAAGGGAAGCACCTGGGGCGGCCACAAATAAATTTGAATACTCTTACACCGGCGCAAAGGAACACCCTGGATACTGACCTATCCTCTATGGAAGAATAATAAGCTTTCGGGTGTAGAATTTATGAAAAGATTGGATCTGAAGAAGAACACCTTTTACAAGGTTATGAAGGAGTTTGAAACTCATTAGAAGACTATGAAGGATAATAATGTTCGTCTTTTAAAGCAATTTGGATCCCAGGGAAGCTCCTGCAGCAGATCTTTTTCAGAGCAATACCCGAACGTTAAAGTTATGGCCAACTAAAAAAAAGAGCCAGGAACCGAATATGAGGGCATAAAGTCTTTTTTCGGGGTAGTACCAGCGAAGCTGACACCACCCGCAAAGTAGATGTTATTAAATGGGAAATTTGTTGATGACCTCGTTGTACTCCTGCTGTGCATCAGTGATTGCCAGTTTTGAATAGACTTCCAACGACTTCCGGCTTTCGTGGCCGGAATACGGTTGTATGAGTGCGTCATCGATGCCCTGCTTTTTAAGCCAAGTCAACAGGAAATGTCGTAGCTTATGCGGCGACAGATTTTGTACAAGACCGGCTTCCTCCGAATATTTAGCCAAAATCTTTCGTATTCCCCGATCCGTATATTTTTTCTTCCACGATGATTCGAACAAGTAAACCGCCTGCTTCTTTTTCATTGAATCGGCGTGCATGGCCAGCATTTCCTTGAACGATTGAGGGAAAGGGACAATGCGATCCTTATTCCCCTTGCCCTTATTAATCCGGATTTGGCAGTAGTGGAAATCAACATCGGACAATTTGATATTGATCAGCTCGCTTACCCGAACGCCGGTATATAGCAGCGTCTTGACGATCATCATGTCTTGAAAGTTCTTCGCTTGCCAAACCACATCGTAGTAGCGCTTAAGCTCCTCTTCTGTAGGTACATAGGGGAGCTTCTTCGCTGTTTTTGGAACCTCTACCTCCAGCTCTGCTCGAAGATGCTGAAACAGGCTTTTGAGATAGTCATAATCTGGCCGTTCCCCTCGGAGATACTTCGCCAGCTCCTTCGCTTTGCGTTTCGGGGATATGCGTCTTTCACTCACGCAATAACACCTTCTTCCAACGGAAGGCGTTCACTCATGTTCAGCCTAAATGTGCCGTAAGGGTTTACGTGCGTGTAGATCAGCGGGGTAAGCGCCCGCAAGTCTTCCGAAGTCATCATATCGAACCATTTGCGGTCGGATAGGATGCTTTGAAGCATAATGGTATTGATGTAAACCAGGCAGTTTTGCAGAAGGTGAAGAGACAATACGGCTAGCTCTTGATCTTCTAACCGGTTGGTAGCGATTTCTCCGCCTTTGCCGTAAAAGATAAAGCTGTTGGCCGAGTTCCAATTTTCCACGACATTCAAGCCTTCATTGATCTCGCGGCGCAGCTCCTCCGAGTGCAGGTAATCGCAGAGGAATATCGTTTTGACTGCTTTGCCGAGTTCCCCCAAAGCTTGATAGGTCGGATGCTTTAAATTATTACGGGTAAATCGTTTCAAGATTGCTTCTGTTTCGGCGGTTCCGAGTCGGAGAGCCGTAGCGTACTTCATCATTTGATCGTATTGCTGCCGAATTAGCTCCCAGTTGATTGGGCGGGTCAGCACCGGCTGCAAAATTCGGATTAGGCATCGGTCATGCCTGGTTCGGGCCGGTAAAGTTTTTGCGAATGAATCGCTTTGAGCCGTGGCATGAGCTGATAGCCCAAAAGGTAACAAAATGCGAACGCAACCTCGCTCTGGCCGTGTGAATCCACGTAATTCTTCTCGACCTCCATTTCGGTACAATGACGAAGCAATCCTTCCATCATGGCAGCGACTTCAGAGGAGGAGCACGATTTGAGCTGCGAGTAAATGCATGTCGAATTCTTCTCAACGTGCCAATATATCATAACGCCGCGGCCGCGGTACCGGATATGCCATTCGGTCATCAGATTTTGATCCCATGCACCAAATTTTTTTGAATCCGATGCACAGGATGTCGTGGCATCGCCCCAAATCTCCTGCATCCGAACGCGAAAAATCGCATTAACCACTTCGGATATCGCATTTCGGAGATTGTCCTTATGAATGAATTTCCTGCGGACGTACAGCAAGTCTTTGTAGCTTTCTCCATGCTCACCGGCACTCACACGTTTCAAGCCGGTATTCGTCCCGAGGCCATAAAGGGATAGGATGAGTCTCTTTTGCAGCGTATCCCTGCTTAACGCTTCGCGTACAGCAACAGTCTTGAATTTTTCAGTAAATCCGACACGAAGATCGGCCTCTTTTAAAATGTCCAACAGGCTCGTCATTGGCCAGCGCCGAAGCATCTCTGATTTTATCCGTGATAGGTTGACTGGCTCTGCTTGTGGTTCTAACGGAGATAAGCTAATCCAACCATTACCCTTCTCCGTGATCCGGACCTTGGGGTTTTTCTGGAGACCGGTATCAAGCTTTTCTAATCCATCTTTCATGGCCTGCTTCAACGTTGCAATGAATGCTTCTGCATCCAGCGGCTGCTTTAAAGCCTTATAATTTTCTTCCCGCCGTTCTTCGAAGTCTGTCGGCAAGTCATCGTCCGGATTCCGGTATCGGTTCGCTCCGGCCACCCATATTTCCTTGCAACGAAGCTTTTCCCGTAAAGCTTGCAGAACGCTTATCTCATAATTCATCCGATTAATTCGCTCTTGGCCTTTCTCGTCCTTCTCAACAATGATTTCTTTATTAACCGTCCGGATTACACCATCTACCGGGATTTCTTCGGACATTGGCAAATAATGATGGCCGGTGTCAGAATATTTCTTTACCAGTTCCAGCGCACGAATCACTGGCCGATGCACTTCATTGTTTGATCGGAATTCCAGAATGCCTAGTATTTCGGGAACCATACGGCGGTAGTGACTCCCATAGGAAGCCCGAATAATGGTATGGATTTTCTCACGGTAAGCCGGTCCGGTATGCTTGAATTCTTTTATCAAATCCCGTAACGTTTGCTCATTTACGACCGGGAAAATGACATCACGAATTACTCCGTCTGGATTGTTGACGGCAGACTGGGCCATGTTGAATAAAATGCCATACTTATTGCTTACTTTCCGTAGGTCATTCAGAATTTCCTTCTCGACCTTGCGTTCTGCCCGTACTCCTATTCGATGGACGATTTGAATAAGTAGCTCAATCAAATTGTCCGTTATCTCCATACTCCTTAGCCAGAAGAATGCGGCCAACAATGTGTAACGGATCGGATCAGGGTGGCGACGAAGTTCCCGGAGATCCTCTGTTGCGGTCCGCTGCCGGTACTTGGTCAATACTTTAAGAGGGATATCACGAAACAGATTATCCGGAAGCTCCAGATTTCGAATCGTTCGCAGCTTGCTTACTTCTCTTAACACACTTTCGACACCTGGTTTGCCCGGATCAGCTTTTAACTCTTGAAAAGAAAGAAGTCCCTCGTCGCTGCCGCCTTGGTCTTCATCTAGAAATGCGATACTATCTACGAGTGAATCCAGTTTGGACAAAGATGCCGCAGGCAACTTTTCCAATGTGACTTGGAAAAATTGTTCCTCATATGTACGGATTGCGGCTCTGATAAGTCGCTCAATGCGATCAGGCGTAGGCGGTACAACTTTCATCTCCCGAAATCGCCCGTATACGGTCTCGACCAAATGTTCGAAATCGTGATCTTGGAATAATACGCTTTTGCATAGCCAATCGATTACCTCTTCGGCATCATTGATGGTATCCTCACGAAAGCCAAAAAACTCCCTGATTTGTGTTCGATGGTAGGTAATGGAGCGACCAGTCCAATCGTATTGTGCGTACAGCTCTGCCGGTGCCTCGATCTGCTTTGCTATGTATTGAATTACTGCTTTGGGCACTTCGAATTTTTGGAAGGGGAATCGCGCTTCGTATTGGAAAAACTTAAACAGAACAGCAAACCCCAACCGAGTCTCCCCCCGACTTATTGCCGACTTGCTGCATTTCGTTGGGAAGAAACGTAAAATGCTCAATTAACTCCTCCAGCTCCCAATTTCGCTTCACTTGATCCCCTCCGAGTAAAGTTCCTAAAATGGTTAGAATCGGAATTTTAATCATTAAATTTAGTATACCGAAGCATACTTAATGAGGCAATGTGGAGCAAAAAGCTATCATATTCCAATTACCTAATCAAAAACGGAACTTTTGCAAGATGGAATAGCCGAAGTGATTGGAATGAAGACGATGAGGGAAAAGTATATAATGGTGTTTCCATATTCTTCTTCAAAAGTTGAAAGAGGTGATCTTTATGCCAAAAATTCCGCTTATACAGTCATACATGATAATTATGCTTTCAGTCGGTTTGCTGAACCACGTCATTATTATACCGTTACTGCTCGGTGCTTCAGGGCGAGATGCCTGGCTGGTAGTACTTCTTGTATTAATCGCTTCGCCTCTTTGGATTGGCTCTTTGAACTACATCATCAAAAACATGAACGGCATACATTTAAAGGATTGGTTGCAGCAGCATTTCGGAATGTTTCTCTCCATAACCCTGGTTTTCATATATAGTGTGCTTGTATGGCTCATGGGACTCATTTCCTTGAAGGATACTCTAACTTGGACAATTGCAACTTATATGCCTCAAACTCCAATGCTCGTCCTTGTGGTAGCAACAATTGTCGGATGTTTCTTTGCGGCATATCAGGGGCTTCGCACCATTGCGATTGTGAGCGGGATATTGTTACCTTTCGTTGTCATTCTTGGCGACCTTGTAATGATTGCAAACTTTCAGTTTAAAGATTATACCTTGCTTTTTCCTTTGCTCGAAAAAGGAACACCTCCACTATGGAAAGGTGTTCCCTACGCTGCCAGCGGGTTGCTGGAGTTGTCGTTGCTGATGCTGATCCAGCATAAGTTAACGAAGAAACCGGGCTTCATAAGTTTGATGCTTGTTTGTCTCATTTTATCCGGGCTTACGATCGGCCCTTTGATGGGTTCGATTACAATGTATGGCCCTGATGAAGCGGCAAACCAACGATATCCTGTTTATGAACAATGGAGAATGGTTCGACTGGGCGAGTATGTGGAGCATGTCGATTTTTTCTCGATTTACCAATGGCTATCCGGTATGTTCATTCGAGTGTCCCTTTCCATGTATCTCTTGGGGGAATTATGGAAATTACAAAAGTATAAGTGGATACCTATGTTCCTAGGCGCTTTATTCATGTTGGTTGTTACATTGCTGCCTATTAGCGATATGGTCTTTCAAGACCTATTGAGCCTATATTACTTTCCATCGTTTTGTGTCTTTACAATTGGGGTCATGATCGTATATGTCGTACGAACCTCAACACGAAATAAAAGGAGTATCTACGAATGATAAAACGATTCAGAAATAAGAAGGCGGAGGTCTTACCATCGCCATCAAACAAAGTGGCAACTGTTTCACAACCGCTTAGTGAACCGTCGCTTATCCAACGCTTCCAGATGTGTCAAGATGTTAAGCGTCATGTTTACAAAATAAAAGCTGGTGATGATCAGTCGAGGATCGTTTTGCTGTACTGCGATGGTTTATGTGACAACCAACAGCTCATTCAGGATATGGTGCTGCCCCACTTGACTCGTTTTTATGAAACTTACGGATTTCATAAGAATGAGGAGATTGTTGAGTCGTGTCAATTACAGTTAGAGAGCATTTCTTTCGAGGAGTGGGAGCAACAAGTCGAAACGGATATTTTCGAGGGCAAGCTGCTTTTGTTCATTCCGGCACTAACTTCGTTGTTCTCCCTCGATATTTCCAAAAAACCGGCACGTAAGCCGGAAGAGTCTAACATTGAAGTCTCGATACGCGGTCCAAAAGACGGTTTTGTTGAAGAAGTCGGCGTCAATGTTGCGCTGATTCGGAAACGTATCAAGTCAACCAGCATGGTATACGAAACCAAAACAGTTGGCGTGAGAACTAAAACAACAGTTGCGATTCTTTATATGCGAGACATTGTTAATCCGAATATTGTTCAAGATATAAAGAAAAAATTGGATGGTATTCAAATTGACGGAGCAATCAGCGCCACTCAACTGGAAGAATTAATGGAACCGACAAGAGCTTTGTTTCCTTTGATGGGGTACACAGGAAGACCGGACTTCACCGTGAACTGCATGATGAATGGCCGCGTAGCATTAATTGTGGATGGTACTCCGGCTGCTTTGATCGCTCCAGCCAATTTGTTCTTGCTCCTGAAAACACCGGAAGATATCCACTTTACTGCTTTATCGGCCACGTTCGGGCAAACTCTTCGTTTGCTCGGGTTGTCCGTTTCACTCATGCTGCCCGGATTTTGGGTTGCCATTCTTGCGTATCATCAAGATCAACTGCCTTACTATTTACTTGCAACTATTGGCATTAACCGATTAGGAATCCCATTAGGTGTGGCAGGGGAAATGTTTCTGTCGCTCATCTTTTTAGAAATATTGCGGGAAGCCGGTGTTCGCTTGCCTTCTGCCATTGGCTCTACTGTTACCGTTGTGGGAGGTCTTATCCTGGGGGATGCAGCCATTCGGGCAGGATTTTTATCCCCGAGCATCGTTGTCATAGGAGCGATTACTCAGGTGTTCGGTTCGACTTTATCCAGCCAGTCGTTATCTGGGACAATTAGCATCTTACGCTTTATCGTGTTTATTTTGTCTGCCGCGCTTGGCATCTATGGCTTTTTTCTTGCTTTATTTATCGTGACAACCCATTTAGCCTCATTGCGTTCATGCGGTTTGCCTTACCTGGCTCCGCTTTCGCCCCCATATAAAGATTTCGCCAATGCATTGTTCCGATTACCTTGGAGATGGCGAAAAACTCGACCGGACAATCTGAATACTCACGATCCTACAAGCCAAGGGGATGGGCAGAAATGAAGACGTATAAATATATCGTTGTTCTTCTGCCCCTCATCATACTCACCGGCTGCTGGAGCAAATACGAAGTGCAAAACATGAATTATACGACAGCAGTCGGAATTGACTATGCGGAAGGTCAATACACCATCTATGCGCAATTGCTTGACTTCTCGACAGTGGCAAAGCTGGAGGGCCAACAAAAAGCGGAGCAGCCCCCGGTCTGGGTCGGTAAGGGACAAGGCTCCTCGTTTACAGAAGCAGCGAATGATTTATACAGCACTTCGCAACAGAGGTTAAACTGGGGACAAGTCTCTGCGATTCTGTTCAGCGAACGGTTGATGAAGGAAAGGAAAGTCGGTGAAGTGTTAGAACTGATCAACCGTTATCGTGAAATAAGGTACTTAGCCTGGCTATTCAGCACGCGAGATCCCCTTGACGAGATCTTAATGGCAACATCGTTTTTCAGATTGTCACCAAAGGCATCGATTCTACATAATCCTGAACAGAATTATCGACAGCATTCTATTCTCGCTCCGATCCGCCTGCAACAGTTTGTTCTGGATTCAAATGAAAAGGCTAAGTCAAGCTATATACCAGAATTATCAATTCGAAAAGACCAATGGAAGGAAAATCAAAAGCCACGTGAGTTGCTTAGATTTTCTGGCATACAAGTATATGATCAAGAGCACTATTATGCACGCATGGACATCCAAGATCTGTCCGGGTTGCCGTGGCTAAATAAACACACAATCCGACTGCCTCTTGACTTGTTTTCCGATAAAAAACTTATAGCGGTTCTCGTCGCAGAGAAACCTAAATATGACATTACTCCAAGTGTTAAATATGATAAAGCGTATTTCGATATATCCGTTTCAGTGAAGGCTGGGGTAAATGAGTTGCATGCAGACGTTACTGAACAAGAACTCACGCAAATGGCTCAAAAAGAAATTGAGCGGCAAATTAGGAAAACCTTTCAAACTGCGCTTGAGAAGAATATAGATATTTATAATCTAGGGGAATCTCTTTTTCGCAAGAATCCGCATGAATGGAAACGCATTGCATCAGGGAAACAGCATTTTGTCTTAAACGAGGATTCCTTGCAAGCTATAAGCGTTAATATGGATATCGTATATCCTGGAAGATATAAATTTAAAAAAGAGATTCTTGCTGTCCCCTAATTTTTGATTTCTTCATTGATACAAATACCTGTCATAGAATGTCTAGCGCGGCGAAAAGGTAAAGGATCGAGGGAAATAAGATCCTAGAATTACTGATTTACATATTTGCCCATATACTTTGCGGGTGGTGTCAGCTTCGCTGGTACTACCCCTTTTCATGTAGAAACGTGGAATGGATGCATGTGAGAGAGGGATACAAAACACGACCACACTGAACTATTATGAATTTTGCACTATATGAATATTTCACAATAGAATCTTTATGACGCGATCGCCTACATATACCGTACACTCCATGTCTATGCTCTCCCTATGTACAAAAAGATAGTCTTGCAACCAGTATCCGGATGAGATCCGCGCAGTTCTTTTAAGTTTCCTTTTTACTCCGTGCCTTTCTATAAGGGGTACCGCCAACATTTTAACGATAATATACGCTAAGCCTTCGGATGTACCTGGCTTAGCGTTTTTTCTTACTCTAAGCCCAATAGTCCGGGCTACACCGCCCGGACTACCGATCACTCACCTTCCTGTTGTTTCAGCGGTCGTAATGAGTTGAGAGACGTATTCTGCTTGAAGTTGAATTTGTATTCACCTAGAAAATTGATGTGCTCCCCATCCAAGGGGGGAAATGTGATTTAGCAGTTCTTCCTGAAGCTTACCTTGCTTTTTGCGGTGTTCAGTTGCCTGCTGGAGATAGACGGTATTCCAAACGCTAATTGCATTGATGATAATGTTCAACGCACTTGCCCGTTGGAGCTGATCTTGTAGCGCACGTTCCCGCAGTTCGCCATGTTTGCCGAAGAAGATCGCTCTGGCCAATGCGTTCATGGCTTCTCCTTTGTTCAACCCCCGATGGATTTTTCTCCGCAGCGCCTCGCTCGAAAGGTAATCCAGAATGAAGATCGTTTTCTCGATACGCCCCATTTCTCTCAGCGCGGTAGCCAAGCTGTTTTGTCTTGCATAGGAACCGATTTTCCCCATAATGAGTGATGCTGAAACGGTTCCTTCCCGGATGGAGTGAGCCAGCCGGAGTACATCGTCGTAGTTCTCTTGAATGATCTTTGTATTAATCTGTCCGCGAAGCAGCTTCTCCAATTTAGGGAAAATGGACGGTTTTCCGATAGCGTAGAGCTTGGAATCAGCCAAGTCGCGTAAGCGCGGCGCAAAGCGAAATCCAAGCAAATGCGTTAAACCAAAGACTTGATCGGTGTAACCGGCTGTATCCGTATAATGCTCCTCAATGGACAAGTCCGTTTCGTGGTGGAGCAAACCGTCGATGACGTGTACGGCATCCCGAGCGTTCGTATTGATGACTTTCGTATAGAACGTGGAAAACTGGTCGCTCACGAAGCGATATATCGTTGCTCCTTTTCCGGTCCCGTAGTGAGGATTCGCATCTGCGTGAAGAGACGATACACCGATCTGGACGCGCATTCCATCAGATGAGGAGGTAGTGCCATTCCCCCAATATGAAGGCAGCGCCAGCTTATGATGAAAATTGACAAGAACAGCTTGCGCTTTATTCATCGCGTCTTCGTACAGCCGCCATTGAGCTGTATTGGCCATTTGCCGATATGAAATGCTCGGCGTGGCTTCAGCCATCTTCGTAAGCCCGATGTTCGTTCCCATTGCCATAAGGGTAGCCATAAGGATTGTTGTTTCTTCCTCGTTCGGAGCGCGGTTACTGGAAGCGTGAATAAACTGCTCATGAAAATTCGTCCAGTTGGCTACTTCCATGAGCAGATCCGTAAGCTTAATTCGTGGTAGCAGCTCATAGAGGGAAAGACTGAAATTTCGGGATTCATCGGGAACATCTTTCTCCAATCGCTCAATGTGCAATTTCCCGTTCTCCAAATTTACTCCGTCCAGCTCATCGATGTGATCCGAAACCCAATTTAATCTTTGAAGAAGTGCTTCAATCCGTTCTTCAAGATATTCCTTTGCGGACAAACTGACGGCAAGCTTTGTAGCGTTAGGATCAATGCCATTCCAATCGGCTTTCGGAACAAGGTATTCCTCGAAATCCTTATGCTGACGGCTTCCGACTATGGACACGTCCCCGGAACGAACGTAATTCCGCAACTCTGTCAGGACAGCCATTTCGTAGTAATGCCGGTTGATCGTTCCGTCATCGTCGTAAACGTGCTTTTGCCAGCGGTTCGAAACGAAGTTCAGCGGCGCGCCTTCCGGAACCTTCCGCTTCCCGGTTTCATTCATATCCCGGATGATATCGACCGCCTTCATTAGCGGCTCTGCGGACTTAGTTGACCGAAATTCCAACGATTTTAGCAGCGTTGGCGTGTATTTTCGGAGCGCATAGAATTTCTTTTCTAACAAGTCCAAGTAGTCGTAATCAACTGGTCGCGCCAGCCGTTTAGCTTCCTCCACGGATGCGACGACCTGATCCCACGGCATGACGGCATCAAGAGCAACAAACGGATCAATGCCTTCGCTTCGGGCCTTAATAAGAGCGGCTCCAAGATCGGCAAAGTGAACAACCTTTTCGTTGATCGATTTACCGTTTTGCTTTTGAAGTTCCTCTTGGGCCTTTCTCCCTTTGGAAAGCAGTATCATAATCTGCCGGTCATGAATCTCGAAAGCCAGGTCTGTCAAATCCTGAATTAGTTCCAATAGGTACGCTACTAAAATCGCGTACTTTTTCGGATCATTAAAACGTCTGAAAGAATGAGGTTCGTAACGCGAACCGATTTTAGAAAGTTGACGTAGACGGTTCGGATGGATGCCTTTCGTATCGACTTGCAGCTGCAAGTCGCGTAAGTATTCGAGTTTTTCAATCACCTTCAAAAAAGAATCCGGAGAGCTAGTACCTGGAATTTCCCTTAACCATGCTAAGTAGGTTTTGCTACTTTCCGGCATGGTGGTTAAGACGCGATCCAGCTTAGCAATTTGTAATTCTGTCAGTGAACTGCTGAGCAGCTTGAATATTTTTTCTTCTGTTCGTTTGCGCGTTTCCCAAACGGCTCTTTCAATTGTAGCCATTGAAGGGAGAATGATTTTACGCTTACGTAAATCTTCGAGTGCGAGTTGAATCAGGTGTAAGGGATTGCCGTTTGCCATTGCATGGCTAAATAGATGCTTGCACAAAGAACGATATTCGCTCAAGGTGAATGTCTGGTAGCCATATTCTTTCCGGATCTCATCCAGATGCTCGTACTTCGTTGCTTCTCGGTCGCCGTAAGATGCAAAAGACTCCACATCGGCATTGATTTGCTTTGCAATATGACGAAGAATTTGAACCGGCACTTCTTTTGTATCAGAAAGTGTCCAGCCGAGATAACGAAGTACGCACAGCTGCACGGCAAAGCCGAGTCGATTATAATCTCTTCGCCGCTGCTGTATGATTTCAAGGTCATGCTGTGTAAATGTGAAATAAGTGCCCAATTCCCATTCGCCAAGATCAGGCGGTATCTGCAAATAATGCAGCCGTTCCTCCGGAGTTAGCAGTTCCCTTACTCTCGCGTACATCGTACTTCATCCCCCTATTGCCAAGCTATTTTTTCGACTTCCGCTTGCAGATCCGCACGGGTTGCCTTGACGTAAATCATCGTTGTGTCCAGACTATCGTGTCCCATAATTTGCGCCAAGCGGTGCAACGGCGTGTTTTCTGCCATCACATAGCCGAACCGGTGCCGTAGATCGTGGGCGCTCAATCCTTCGAGCCGGGCTGCTTTCATATATTTTTGAATTAAATGACGTAAAGCACGTTCGGTTAATCGATCGCCGGTCTTTTCAGATGGAAACAGAAAAGGACTGTGCGGAGGGAGTTCTGCCAGATATTTTTCTAAAGCAACTCTACACGTGGCGTTCAAAGGAACTTCCCTCTGTTTATTTCGTTTTCCGGATCGGACCGTAAGCTGACCACTACGTTTACCGATTTGAATATCTCCGGGAGCCAAGTCACACACTTCCATGCTTCGTAAGCCCGTGTGAAACATCACGATTAGAATCGTCTGATCCCGAAGAGAACCGCCATGCTCGGCCGCAGCAACCAAAGCAGCTTCTTCTTTGTCTGTCATCTGTCTGGGGCTTACCTTTTCTTCCGGAACCAATTTAACCGGCTTCGAAGGGTCGCGGCGAATCCTGGATTCTGACACGGCCCATTCAAAAAAACGTTTCAGGGTAATAAGCCGCCGGTTAATGGTCGCCGGTTTCAATTCCATTATTTTTTGTGCTGCTTCCCTATATCGCGTTAATGTTGGAGTAGCCACATCTTCAATTCGAAATATAATCTCTTCCTCTTGGTGGTAGGCGGTCTCAAACCAGCCGATGAAATGTTTTAGGTCGCTTGCATACTCTTTTAGTGTTTTGGGATTCAAATCTTCGTGGGTGGTGAGAGCGTGAATGAAGTCCTGAATCGTCTGATCGCCCTGTTCCGAAATCCCCGGTGTTTCTCTCATTAGCAAAGCCTCCAAATCTTGTCTTACATTAGCGGACATGATATTCTTATTTTAACCGAAACATTAGCGGACATCAAGTGTATGCTTTGAAAACACCAAATGACCGCTAATCTTAATTAGCGGTCATTTAATATTAGGAGATCATTCCTTCATGATGGTTCGTAGAGACGATTTGCGCAACCGAGGAAACACTCGTGCAGCAAATGAATCGGCAACGAATCGCGCTATAGGAATCGTTTCTGCGCGATACTTCACGAAGCATATTTTTTATTTTAATATCAATTCGATGATGTTGCTTGTTTTGCCACCGGATGACGAACTTTTTTGACGCATTGTCATCCTCCCTGCACCTGCCATTTCCACGAGAATTTGCCCGATGGCGTTTGTGGTATCAATCACCATGTTTTTGATTGCTTTAGGTTCCAGCGTCACCCCGTTGTCGATGGCTGTGCCATCGATCACACTTGGCAATACATTGCCGTTTGCACTGTCTTTGACGACCATGTTAATATTTTTTTCTTCGTCGCTGCCATTGTTGATCGCCACCGAAAGTGTGGTTTCTCCGTTTTTGCGAGACATCGTGAACGTGGTTTTTGAACTGTTTTCAAGCATGGGTAAACGCCTCCTTAAGCGATTGAATTATTTTGGTTTAACATATCAAAAATGCGCTGTTGTTTATTTTTTTCATCATCGAGCAGTTTGGAAATAATCCCTTCCAAATTCGTCGTCCCCGACGTGCCGCAGGTACAGCCGCTTGTTGATCCGCTAGAAGGCTGACAGTTACAGCAGGTACGGCATTTGCAAAACAAAAGCAATAAGGCTAAAAGCACGGAATTGTCGCTAATTTGAATTTGATTGCCAACGGTGAAGTTGTTGCCATTGGAGACGGTGTTTGCCGAGTTGTTTGCCGAGCTCGCTAACCCGTTTGCCGTGCTCACTAAGGCGCTGTTGTAGTCAAAGGTGTTGTTGGATTCACTGGTATTCGTGGATTCGTTGGTGGCGCAGCTGGTGGAGTTTAACGTGCTGTTGGCGGTGCTTGCGTTGTCGTTCGTTGAAGAGTTGTCAGCATTGGAGGTATTGGTGGTAGTATTATCGCCTGTCGACGCTGTTGCTGTAGGCGTAGAGGTGTTATCACCTGTGGTGGCAGTGGCACTGGTTGTGGATGAATTATCGCCAGTGGTTGAGGAACTGTCACCTGCACTCGATGTAGCATCTGTATCCGATGAGTTTGTTGCAGGACCACTTGTTGTGGTTGACGTATTATCACCATTCGTTGATGTGCTATCACCTGAGCTGCTGGTGGCGTCCGTATCCGATGAGTTGGCCGCAGGACCACTACTTGTGGTGGAGGTATTATCTCCATTGGTGGAGGTACTATCACCCGATGACGAAGTGCTGGTGGCGTCTGATGCGTTGTTCGAGCCGCTAGTTGAGGTTAATGTATCGGTCACGGTAGCCGAACTATCATTATCACTGTTGTTGGTTGCACCACTGGTGGAATTAACCGTTTCGTTAATGGTAGAGTCACTATCGGTATTAGAGGTATTGTTCGAGCCGCTTGTGCTTGTTAATGTGTCATTGACAGTAGCCGAACTATCGTTATCACTGGTGTTGGTTGCACCACTGGTGGAATTAACCGTTTCGTTAATGGTAGAGTCACTATCGGTATTAGTGGCGTTCGTTGCCGTACTTTGGTTATCGACTTTTTCGAAAATTTTCGAGTCGCTGTCGCTTTCCGAATGATTTTTAGCGCCACTTTCGCTTGTAAGTTGATCGTTAATGGTGGATCCGCTGTCGTTATCATTTGTGCTTGTGGCATTACTAATGGCATGAGCTTGGTTTTTAGCAAGGTTTTTAGCAAGGTTTTTAGCAAGGCTTTTGGCAATCGCCTTGTCGATCGCCTTGGCTAAGGAAATCGTCACTTTGACAGGCGGCTTGCGGTGTTTGTGTTTTTTACGATGACAGCTACACGCTGTTTGCTGGGAAGTATTTTTTTTTGCAGGTTGTTTTTCTTTTTCTAAATTCCTTTGTCATTACTTCTATCCTCTCCTTTGATGGGGGTAGTTGACTACCCTTTAGTATATTTGCCTGCTATTAACTCGGAAACGGCGAATCTACCTATAAATTTTTGTCCATCTATCAAATACACAGAAAATGGGCAAAAAAAGACCTTGTCTCGCTCTCGGCAAGACAAGGTAAGGTCCATGACAAAGGAGGTGTAGCTACCCTATGTTTGATATATGCAGGAGGACGGGTTTTCGCTCCCCTTGCCCTGGACAGTCAACCGGGGTATTGCCAACAAAACGCGGAAAGCGTACGCTAAGAAACCTTGAAATTTATTAGCCTCAATCTATCCAAATGATTCCATCCAAAAGAAGCAAACCCTCCCTACTTTGCAAGGGCTAGGGGGATTACCAAGAATATAAAAGAGAAAAGAATCGGAAATAAGATCAACCTCAAATAGTCGGTGATTCCTTAAGTATAAGAAACGTTGGCTTTTTTATATAGAAAAATCCTTAGAGTATATTTTCGTCAAAATGTTGGATGGACCCCTATAAAGGAAACTTATAATCAATATCAACGGTACACCCACAAAAGCAATCTGCCAGAACATGACTCCAAAGCTAAACCCCAACATAACATAACACCTCCTACTGGAAATTATGTCCATTACAAACAAGGATATTCTTTTCTCTAAGTTTCGTCCGCACAGCAGACCACGAGCGACCCGGCACGTCTTTCTACAAACAGAGATATTAATTAAGTCCAGTACTTCTTCTTAAATATTGCATATTTTAAGATTGGAGATTAATTATTTCACTGAATTTATTATCCAAACTAGATTAATTATCCAACTATATGACTAGGAGGGACAACATAAATGGCCATCTTATCAAGCGGACCGATAGAAAACAGTGCTATCAATGGCATGAGATCTACTCAACAGATAACAGTAATAATTGAAAATAGGGATTTAGTTAATTCTGCGACTGTGCTCATTCAAGGTTATGCCTTAAACGGTACAAGAACGCTATATGTACTTGAACTTTTGGTAGCCTTACCAAATCAAGTGGATAACAAAAAATTACTTTGCTAATCTTGATAGCTTTGAATTTGATTTCACAACAGAGGGCGTTGCTGCAGCTCAGACCGATCTTTCTGTTTGGGGAAAGACGGCTACAGGTGAATTAGTGACAGCTCATCGGCTTGTTTCATCGGAACTCTTAGGAGCTAGCACGGAGACTATCGGTGTGACCGGAGCAACGGGAGCAACTGGAGCAACGGGTGTGACCGGAGCAACGGGTGTGACCGGAGCAACGGGAGCAACTGGAGCAATGGGTGTAACCGGAGCAACGGGTGTGACCGGAGCAACGGGTGTGACCGGAGCAACAGGAGCTGGGAGCATGTACTTCTTTAATCGAATTAATAGTCCATCCCTTAGTATACCGCCTTTAATTGACACAGAAGTTATATCTCTTCCTGTAACTACAACCATTAATGGGCAAATAGTTAGGATAGATTCAATGGTGAATTATATTATCAATACTGTTGGTAGTGGTGAATACTCTTACAATTTACTTTTTCGCCTTTTAAGAGGTCCTGGAAATAATTTACTTTGTACTATTTTTGCTTCTGAATCTAATAAGACTATAACTGGTCAATCCTTTACTGCATATGTACAAAACATTACTTGGACTGATATCCCTCCAGCAGTTGGTAATTATATATATAGAATATCAGTCACTCGCTCCACACCTGAGGAGAATATTAGCAGTCTTCAAATTGATGCGAGATCTCTTGATTCTATAGTTTTTCCTCCTGGAACTTAACCCAGGACGGCCGTGGCCGTCCTTTTGTTCGTCTCCGGAAGAAGCACGTAGCCAAGAACACCAGGAGCGCCCCTTGAGCTGAAGCTCAAGCGTTAGGAGCGTGGCCGCTCTCTCCGATCAGGAAGAGAACAGAATAAAAAAGCAACCCTAGCGGCCTTCGGTGTCGGCAAGGTTACGTACCGCTGTAGACATATTGGTTATTAAGTGTAACGAAGACGTCAATTATTGAATCGCATACATACTTTAAATCCTCTGCTTCTACCTCCGAATCTCTGAACGCTTTATGATCGCCATGGATATAAGAATTCCTCACTTTAATGATCTTTTGCATTTTTCCATAGAATTCTTCTTGCTCAATTCTTTTGCACACCGTTTTCATGGAATTTCCTACTTCTAGGAGTGAAGCCAAAAGCCTTCCCATTCTTTCCTGTCCTTGGTTCGAGTTTAACAGCAACTCAGAGACCTTTTCGTTCGTATTCATAGCTTTTAATACATCATTGATCATTGACTCAAGCAGAACCTCGTAAGCGGAACATAAAAAAAGTCCAGATGTTTCAAATCCGTTAAAATGAAAGAGCTCAATCCAGTTATCAACATCTTCCAGGTCATAAAGCATACTGTATGGATGGTTTAAAAAATTTTGGGCGGCTGGTTTAGGAAAGGGAGATGTACACGCATCATCTCTGTTTGAACATTTCTCACACTCAAAGGATTGATCCTTTTCAACTTTAGATATGTAAGAACACAGTAAGCATACTTTGTACATAAGAAACTTTCCTCCTGATGGCTATTTTTCTATTCGGTTGTGCGTTAATTAAGTTCTGGTTTCTTTTTCACTATAAATTATAATCCAGTCAGGTGAACAGGGGGGGAAGTATTACGGTCTTTCTCTGAACAGTAGCACCCTAGCTCCCACCGGCGCAGCTCACACACAAGAAGGCGGTGGCCGTCCTTTTGCACGTCTTCGGAAAGATCGAGCGGCTACGCACGTACCAGGAGCGCCCACGAGCGAAGCCTAAACGACTGGCAACGTCCGCTCTCTCCGATCCGGAAGATAAATAGAATAAAAAAAGCAGCCCGCTAGGGTTGCTTTCATTCAATCGCTATGAGATTTTTTATAGTCACTTAATTCTTCAAATCCGGGAGAGCAGCCTAACTTCATAGCGACCCACTGTCATATCCCAGAAAATGCGGTCATTGTTGTCCTTTTATCTGTCTTCAGAAGTATCGAAGCAGTTAGGCACATACCAAAAGCGCAATATTAACCATGAATATCTATCTACTATGCGACGGTGGGCGCTAGCTCCTCTAAATCAGAGCGCGATCCACGCTTCAGTTGCTCGCGATCACTCACTAGCTCCTATTTGCGAGGATCGCGCTCGATCCTCCAGAATGAGAACAACAGATGCATTGATCACCTGATCTTCCCGATCTAGAGGAAGAAAGAACGAGCTACTTCTGCAATTCTGACCCTACTCGATTTCCATTATCTATACACTTTAAAAACTAAATATAGGGTAGAAGAGACTCGTCAAACCTTGTACGATATGTCGTATAATAGATTTATTTTATTGTTTTTTAGCCTTAAAAGGTTGAAAATTAGAAGAAAATAGAGAAGAACAGCAAAATTGACCCGTCGAACGCTGACGAATTCTAAAATTTTGCTATGCCGTCGCTGAAATTAACGTACTATATTGTCTTCGAGGAAGTAAACTTCTTAACTTTTTGTCGTCATAGAAAAATTTGAGACAATCACAGAAATCAGCCCTACCTTTGACTTCAAATTTTCTTTCATCTTTTTCTCTTTCATTTTCTATTAGGGTTACTCTATACACGTTAGGCATCTTCTTGGACATACCTTTTTTCCTTTGATCACGCTTCACAACCTCAATAACCTTTAGTTTTTCTAAATCATGAATTAACCGCATAGCAGTTCGAGCATTAATGCCCGCTGACTCCTCCATTTGCTGAAACGTCATATAAAACGTCCCATTTTCTTCAGCTGCCCAACGTTTAGAATGAATCAATAACGCATACATTAGCTTTTTCTGATTTTTCTCCCAGACAATGACGCATGATTGCATTAATTTCTCTAAAGCTCACTGTTAAATCACGCTCTGCCACCGCAAGCGTTAAATTATTAGAATAAACAAAATCGACCACATTTTCTGCGTCTTTCAAGCAAACGTCACGCTTAGATCTGTAGAACCTCTGATCCTGTTTATCCAACCATTCCATAATTACCTCTATTGCTTTCTCTTTACAAACTTGATTATGATTCATCAAGCGCGCCAAAAGCATAAACGAGGCATGACGCTGACTCGATTGGCTTAGTCCGTTATGATAGAGTTCCAGTGCGCCCTCAACCGAATAATTTCCGCTCTGCTCATAATTAATCAAGGAGTTGTGAGAAGATATGGCATTTTCCATATCTCTTAATTCACTGCTGTCCTCGTCTACTACAATACTCAGAATGCGTTCAGTATCTATTTTTTCAATCTCCAAAAAATATGAAAATGACTCATTTCGATCCATAACCCTCAGTCCATTTGACAAACTACAAAATCCACAAAAATTTCCTGTACCTTGATGTGTACCAAGAGGTAACTTAACTCCCTGGGTAGCAAATGGCCGGTATTCTACCTTTCCTGAAAAGTGAGAAGGAATCCCCGCCGCTCGCAAAATAAAAAGATAGAACTGATGGGCCCGCTCTGTAGGTATAAATTTATCTAAAAAGAGTTCGACATGATACCCCTTTTTTCCACTGAAGGATACGTAATAATGGTGTAGTCCTAATTGATCCAATGAATTTCCTATTTTGTAGGTCACCCATTTGGCTACCTCTAAGTCCGAAAAATCAACATCGAAACATAAAAATTTGGTGACATACGTTCTAGCAAATGTCCCAATAGTGCGCTCCCCTTTCAAGTGCTTGTGCAGATGATATCGCTTCAAGGGATTTTCGGGTCTATTTTGTTTATACTCTCCGCCTTTAAACTGCATTAAATAACGCTTATGTTGAATCAAATATAAGTCAAACATTTTATCAATGATTTTCTTTAAATACTCTTCTGAAAACTCCATTTGAACTGTCCCTCCCCTAAAAAAGAAAGAAAGCCCCTGATAAACAGGGGCTAAATAATACCTAACTACGCACGGCAATGCTCCGACACAAGAGAACCGCTACGAATATGCTCAGTAATCCATACGCGCCCGTAACGCATGTTACGGAAATGACCGCTTACCAGATGAGCACACCTGTCGTGTTCTCTCACGCGTGTTGATTTTGGGAAATTACAGATCAACATGAGAGAAGACCTCCTTGTTATTGAACTCAGAGAGGTCAGTAATCTATGTACACTTTGTCCGTTAGGGACAGTAATTTGACAGTCAAACTCACTCATAGGGCTTACAGAAAACCTTTATATCAGACAAAGTTTAAACGTCTTATGTTGTTTATAAAGCTGAACAACTTGACAATCATCTGCGATATTTGATATATTGATGCCTGTAAACAGTTTTTGTGATGAATGAAGAATGTAAAATCTGATGCTACCAACATCAGAAAACCATCTGGCACCTAATAGAAATACTTCACTCTCCTGTGTAGTGGTACTTAGTTAGTTTTGTTTCTAAGACCATTATACCAGGATTATTTGCGTTCGTCAAGTTTTGATAGTGATATTTTGTCACCACCGCCGAGACTTTTAGATTTCACAATCTACTTTCTCGGTAGTCAACCCATATAACCCATATAACTAAGAAAAAGAGAGCTATGCGTTAGCACAGCTCTCTTTTCTTTTTTACTTCGTACCCTTCTATACAGTAGACTTACCGTCAGTAGTAGCAATGGTAATCCACAAAAGACATCTGCCAGAACATAACTTCAAAACTAAAGCCAGACATGCGTTATACAAGCGATAAATATAACGTTCACTCTCTATCAAAATACGAAAAAAAGCAACCCTCCTAGTGGGTTGCCATTTATTTAATCACTTTGGGATTTTTTATACTCACTTAATTCTTCAATCAACTTTTCAAGCCCTTCAGGGCTTAACGTTACTGTTCCATTACCAAATGCAAAGGTGTGATTAGCTTTTGTTGATTCTCCTGTAACTAAACAGGGTTCCAGATTGTCGTATTTTTCAATGATGATCCTCTCACCATCACTGAATACTTCAAGCATCTGTTTCTCCCCTAAATGCAACTCTTTGCGAAGCTGCTTTGGAAGAACAAATCTCCCTATCTCGTCAAGACTCCGGATATACTTCTTCTTTTGCAAACCATCCTCCCCCTGCCCAAGTTAGATTCTGTTTACGTTAGCTTTAATTTGTTCAATCTTCTGTTTCAGCTCCTTTACTTGCTTATCATCTTTTTTGTTTTGAGCAACATTGATTTTATTGGTGAGTTCCTTGATTCGTTGATTACTGGACTTGAACTGAGTCACTTTCTCTTTCATTTCGGGATCATCCCCAGCTAATTGAGTAGCTTCTTGAATCAGTCCTGACCAGAGATAAGAAATCAAAAGCTGGTTTTTCCTTCTGTCGGCCAACTCACTATCTGTCATATCAATATCCTTTGCTAAACCGATTACAGTATCATATTTAGCTGTCATATAAGCAACTTCATAATTAACCGGTGCAGCGTCAGGGTATTGTGCCTGTAACTCCTTTAGCTTGGCCGTTTCTTTGTTCTCGATCATTTTCATTACCACTATATCGGCTTGGCTTGGATCAAGCTGCATAAGCTTTTCATAAAGCCCTTCTTTTTCGTATAAAATTACCATTTGTTTCTTTTCGGCTTCAGCCAGATTCTCATATCCGACTGTATCCAATATTTTTAAAGCTTCTTCATTTTCGCCGTTCATGATTTTGCGGTAAACATCGGCTACCTGATCTGAGTTCAGCGTTGGAATTTCTTTTGTCTGCTGCACCTCGGAATTTTCTGAAGATGCTGCATTCGCGTCCGGATTAGGCGGTGTGAGTGTGTTCGCTAAAAGAATTACGGCCGCTACACCTACTGATCCCAAGTAAAAATACTTGGAACTGAAGAAGCCTTGTTTTTCTTCCTGATCGCCTTTCTTCTTAACAGGTCGAGCCAGATCATTTTTTGATCGCAAGCCGCGGTTCGGCTTCTCCACAAATTCAGATGAAGTTGCGGCGGTTAACTTCCCGTTAGCCTTGGCCTTACGAATTTCCTTGCGTCTTTCAAAAAATTTCATTTGCTTTAGGTTTTCCTCGTACTCCCGGTGAATCTCTTCCTGACGTTCCACATTTACAATGGTTTCTTCCAGAACCCTTTCAACTTCTTGGACTGATGAAGCTCGAAGCACCTGTTCCGCGAATCTAATTACCTTATCTCTTTGATCTATAAAATCAATTAGACGGGGTTTACCCAAAACCCTGTAAAGTGTAGTTAAGGATAGCAAAATTACTTCTTTGAGTCCATCCAACGTAGGAGGGGTGCTGTAAAGCCTATGCCCATCAAATTCAAAGACTAGAGCCTTAATTTTGCTATCTGTCAGGTCTACGAAAAGGTTGTTTTTATCCCACAAGATTGCTGTATTAGGGTTATTTTTAGCTAATTCAATGAAAGATCGGAAATAGTAAATTTGGTCTTCAAAATACAACTGTCGCAAGTAGAAAAAAGATTTCATGTCTTCTAAAAAGTAAGTGAACACCAGGCGGTTAGTCACAAGTGTTATATCATGTGCAAACAAATAATTTTTGAAGGCTGCTAACGATATTCCCTTTTGCTTATAGACCGTTTCTAATTCATCCAGGCTATCAAAATCGGTATACGAAAGCGGTATGCTGTAGTGAACTTCATTACCAACCACTTCAATTTCACCATATTTATTAACAGTAGATTGCATACTATCATTCACTCCTTTCACTGGATTTGAAGATCTTCTTTCAATTTTTCAGGATTATACGGGTCTACTTCATCTTGATCTTTCTTCTCCAGATTAGGCCCACCTATCAAAAAACCATCATAGATAAGCTGCACCTGATTATCATTACTTTTCACGAAGCGCAATTTATAGGTGTGCGGATCGCTACTCGCATATTTACCTGGCATAACATAGTTCATTGGTATGATTAGCTGACTAACATTGAGATTTGGATAATAAACTTCCTGTGCTTCTTCCAAAAGTAGTTGGAAACGTGAAGCGCTCAAATCCAAAATATTTTCTTCATTTCTTCTTGTCCCACTTTCCGAATTGATCCGTGAATCCTTATGAATAGATATTGTGGATTTAATTTTCTCCGACATTTCTTTTTGTAAACCATCTATTTCTGCTGTAGTGGAGGCTTTACGTCCATGGAATTCTGTAATAACAGCGACATATTGCTGTGCCATTTTTTTAGCCTGGTCAATATCTTCATTCTTAAAGACAGCTTCCCTTTGCGGTTCCTGCTGCTGCACCGGTTCCTGAACTTGTTCTCCACCACCTATAGGATTACTTACAGGTGCTGGTGAATCATCCTTGCTGCACCCCGACAAAACGATTATGAAGGCAGCTGCTAAAAAAATAAGTTTTTTCACCCTGAATCACTCCTTTTATCTACGTTTCATAACCATCATTTTAACCGCCGACTTAGCACCTGAAGCCACAGATCTAGCCGATCCAGTACTGAATCCCCATTGTCCTAATATGCCTGGAAGAGTCAACGAGAGGATAAAAAATGCTGCACCCATAAATAGGTGATACGTATCCCCAAAGTAAGAAGGTGGTATAAGGAATTGATTTAATCCGACCGCTATAGCAATAAGTTGTAATGCTAACGTGACGAAAGCAATAATGAAGTTTTTGAGCCAGAAATCGAAAAAGTTGTACGTGTCATTTATTTTTGTTGCTATCGCAATTGGCCCAGCAATATACAAAATGGCTACAAAGGCGGTGCGATAAAAGAGTTGTAGCATTAAAACAATAAGCAGGATACCGATTATTAAAATGACGATAATTGAAAACAATCCTGGCCCCATCAGAATATTGGTAATCATGTTTAATATCATATTTTCGCTGTTAATTGTGTCGATAATCTCATGCATCAATAGCTCTTGCGCGTGCAAAATCCATTCAATGATAGAGTCATAGACGAAGAGGAAAAATGCACTGACTACAATTGAGACTATTTTTTCATTCCAGACGGTTACGCTATCCTCTGCTTCACCCATCCGTAAACTCACAATTTTAGCAGCATTGAAAGCAATAAATATTGCCAAGACAATTTTCGATAGTGCGAAAATACCGTCTTTATAAGCTTCATATGATGGATTTCCTATAACATCGGTTGGAGATATGACCGTTTTTTTCATCAGATCTTTGATGAAATCCATTGCCGATACACCAGAATCCAAAGCTATTTTATAAACATGGCATGACACATCAAATCGACCACAACTTACAGTTCGTTGTTCAGAGTCATATTTTTTGATAAAGTCTACATAGCTTTCCGGAGCATTTTGAAAAAAAGCTTCGTGATCATTATAATAGTCTCCTTCATCAGCAAAACTCACCGTTGGGGAAATCGTTATTGCTAATGTTATGAGCAGAAGGAGACACGATAACCATTTCACTATTTTCATTGTCCTCCTGACCTCCCTATAAAGAAAATTAGGAACAGGACAACAAAAACAGCAACACTCCACTTTAATGTGATGCGATACCTTAACTCTCTGATTTCATCCTCTGTCATTTCAGTTTTATACTCTAAATAAAATTCACGCTTCGCTTTTTCTATTGGCTGCTCATAAATTTTGGATAGTAGCTTGAATAGCTTATCTAGGCCAGCCAGCGTATTACGTGATAGCTTCAGCAATTTTGCTCTTTGGCTTGGAGATAGTCTCATTCCCCGTCCCTCGCCCTCGTAGCATTTTCTAAAGCCTCTTGTGCTTGGCGTTTTAACTCGTCGTCACTGGTATCACCGGTAAGGATGATGTCCACGTCATTCACCTTCCATTGCTCATTCTCCCGGATCCAAACCGAATGAACCGAGAAGGTTTGAATATAATCATCAGCTGGACTGTTCGATCCACCTAATTCATACTGCAGACGAAGCGTTGCATAAGATTCGGCCTGATCGTCTCTGTCCTTTACTTTTTTCGTATACAGCTGTTGTATGTCCACCTTTTGTAGACCGGTGTCTTCAGACATGTGTACGTCTTCATGATCTTTTTCCCGATTATCTTCTCTAGCAAAACGATCGGCAGCAGCCTTCGATAAAAACTCTTGATGCTTCCCCTGTGCATACGCACGTACAAAGTCTTCAGAGCGCTGATTGAGGGCTTCAACATCCTGGTATCCTGCAATGGTCTGCCGAGCCTTGTGCAGCGCTGTGTATTGATTAAATCCCCATCCGAGAGACAATGCAAGACCAACACCTAAAAGGAGCATTATCCAACCCTTTTTCATTTCTATTCATCCCCTCTACCCATAGAGTCGTCAGCTCCTTCGTCCGGATAAGACTCGTCCTCGCTCCTCCCGATACTTTGGAGGAAAGGCCAAGGATCTTCTCTTGTACCGTATATCTCACCTGTCTGAATTTCAAAGTGTAAATGTGGCCCCGTCACACGCCCGGTTTTCCCACATGTACCAATCTGTTCGCCTTTGGTTACATTTTGGTTAACACTAACCGATACAACCGTCATATGGCCGTATAAGGTAAACCTGTTTCCGTGATTTATGATAATATGATGGCCGTAATTACCGCCGCCTGATTTCACAGCAACCGCTATAGTCCCGTTATCTACTGCATAAATTGGATCACCGATACTGCACGCTAAGTCAGTACCTTTATGCATTGTGGATGGTTTACCCGTTACTGGATGCGTCCTCATTCCATAATGTGATGTAACCACTAAAGGAGGGGTAACAGGGTATGCATAGTCTCCGGAAGCAACATATTCGCAGTTTGCTGATAAGCCGCCAAAGCTATTAACTATCCGTGTCACGGTTGGGATCCAGTGAGCATTTAGATTATTAGGATCATTTTTCGCACCGACTGGAGCGTACTTGTTACCTACTTGCTCAATCGTTACTAATCCTTGAGAGATATACAGCCTATACAAATTGGCGGCCATGAACTCAATGCCTTCATCCAGGGTTCTGAACGTCATAAGTCCACTTCCATCGGGTCTCATGAGTCCACCGGGATTATTTTTGTTTTTTACGGCTGGTGATTTCCCATATGTGGTTTCATGCATAGCGATGGACATCAACAAAATAGGATCAATGTTGTTATTTGTAGCAGCATCAATGAATACATCTTGCTTACCGGTAAAAACCCCTAGATTAGTAAACATTTTGTCAATGTATGCCATGTTTAATTCGCCAGGCGTACAGAGCAAAGGCCCAGAACCACCAGGCCCAGAACCACCGCTGTTATCATCCACGATAGCGGCCATGATCGCTGCTATGATTGCCACTACACCTGCTACAAGCGCTATGATCAAAATGTAGTACCTTGCTTTGTAAAGTAAAGCCTGTTTTAAAAAATCGTTCATTAGATGATCACTTCACTAAAAGGCTTCCGGTCGAACCATAGCTGTTTCTCTACGTCTGTTAGTACGACTTGCAGCCTAATTTTTTTAGAACCAACAAAGTACAGCCCCTTACCGGCTTCTTCTTCTTTACGACCTTCCACAACCGTTATGGCTGTCTTTTCTTCTTCAGAAAATTGCATGTTCATTTCACGTTCTAAGAAATCAACTTCGGTATCTGCCATAGGAAGGTAAAACCGCTGTGTTGCCTGGTTAATAACGGCTTCCCCGTAATTTCGTTGATCGTCTCTAGCCGATAAAAAGTCCTTGATAGATTGACTGGCCGGTGTAATACCGCAGTTAAAGGATCGCAGCATTTTCATAGCCGTGTACAAATATTCCATTGCCAGAGGAACCTTTGGATCGGCAATGATATGAGCTTCGTCAATATAAAGTTGTGATTCTGATTTATCACCGTTCACCACTTCATATTGGATATGAGATAAAAGCAGGAAGTACACAACACGCTGCAACTTTGGTTTGTGCTGAAGCTCCAAAATATCAAAGTCACACAATGGATTCGTGATATCCACGTTCGTATGACCGTTCAGGATTTTTGCAAAAAGTCCTTCGGAATACGCATATAGGATAGTGTGGAAATCAGAAATTTTCGTGAATTCTTCTTCGCCTTTTTCCTTCTTCTCTGCAAGGAAATCATACAAATCACGCATAATCGGAAAGTCTGTTTTTTTAAGTTTCCCTACGTTTGTTCGCTCGTTGATGTTGAATTTCTCGTACAACTCTATGAGATATTTTGAAAGTATATCTTCCTGAAGATCATTCATGTCTGGATACATAAGCTTAAACATGGTTAACAGGGTACTTATTTTTGCAAGCAATGGATTTCCTTCTGACATCCCCTGTCTTTCCATTTCTTTTTGTGCGTCGACGCTGATCGCCGGTATGTCGAAGGGGTTAATTATGCTCCCACCATTAAAGGAGAATTTAACCCACTCACCGCCAAGACTTTTGTAAATCGCCCCGAACTCCTCCCGTTGGGATCAATTGTCCGGATGATGTTGCCAAGCATCCATTTACGCATCATGTTCGCGAATAGGGTACTTGATTTACCGGTTCCTGACATCCCTATCAAAAACTCATGTTTATTGTGCAGCTTGGAATCATCTACGATTACAACATTACCGGTTGTTATGTTGCGTCCCTTAATAATCCCATGTTGATCAAAAATTTCGTTTTCATGAAATGGAAAAAAGAAGCTTACTGCCTCGGCGTTCATTGGCCGATACGTTAAGTCATAGACCTTGTTATGACCAATTGGAAGAAAGCTATCAAAAGCATCTTTGAGCTTGGTCATTGGCGTTACAGTTTTTGCAAATGGCCCGACAACGGATTTAACCAGTTGCGTTAGTGTATCAAGTTGTTTGTTATCCGCTGCAACAATGTGAATGAGCAATTGGAACATGTACATCCGTTCATTTTTGTAACTGAGCTGATTGAGCGTCATACGGGCACTATCAATCTGTGCTTCAGCTTCAGCTTTACCAGCATCGTTTACATACTTAGAATCAGCCTTTTGCCGGTTCTGACGTATGCTTTCAGACAACTGCTTTCGAACCTCAGCCGAATCATATTCCGTCAAAAATTGCACAACGCTGATATTTTCAGACAAGTCATTGAGGTTCATAATGTGTTCCTGGTTCAATATAGCGCTGTATTCGACAGCAACTAGAGTACGTGTAAAGTTAGCACCTGCACGTACAAATGATTCTTCTTCTTCGATAGAATCCGGTGATAACATATTTAATATGTTTTCATTAAAACCGATATAAGAAGACTCTAATGTCTCTTTTTTCTTTTTGGAGAATATGCCCATGTTCGCTCTCCTTTTCCTTACATGATGTGATCTGTCTTCATCTGCTGCCAGCTTCCACTCATTTCTTCGTAAGTCCGTTCACCCACGGTTAACGGGGAGAATAGAGCTGTTTTAAAGCTGAAATTCACTTGTGCATTTTCATAATCGATGCAAGCAAACATTAAGTGAAAAAGTTCTTCATTATCCAAGACTTTCGTTTTCTAGCTCGTAGCGTCCACCAAGCATATTTTCTATTTGAGTGCTTACGATCTTAACGTCTCGTTCCAGTTCATCAAGCACCTTTTTGCGATTCATAGAATTAAATGAACGTGCCATTATCACGTACCTATTCCGTGAAACCATGTTTTTACTCTTCTGAATATCGTCAACATACTTTAAATAGCTCTTAGCAAGAATTGCCTTTGGATAAGATTCCTCTTTGGCTGTTTGATCATCAATATAACGGCCATAATTTGTGAGGTTTATCGGTTGAGCAATCTGGCTCACCTGAAGAGGTAACATGGATCGTGGTAAATCATTCAAAAATGTTTCATAAGCCTGAAAAATCTTCGTTTTCTCTTTCTTATTCAGCAATGACAAGTTAACACTGGATACCCGGATGACTTTCACGAACCGATTATCGGTTGTTTCATAGCATTCAGAGTACACATTCTTTATGCCAAGCTGCTCCCGTATATCTTTCGATGCATTCTTTTTTTGTTTACTGCTCATGAAATCACCTTTCGTATAGACAAATAATTTTTGCCGTCTATTGAACTGGATTCTCCATATAACCCGATGTGTAAAAAAGTTGATGTTCTTACGATCCGGGTGATGGAGGGTGAGGATGAGTAAGAATGTACCCCAAGGTGATAAACAAATTAGAAGCAATTGTGCGCTAAATGAGTAGCCAGCATGAACTAGATACCACAACACCAGAAATCCTATAGGCCATTAATGGCAAAGAGATAAGTATATCCCGGTACTTGATTAAGGAGAGGATGTATTTTTTCGTATCTACATTGAGAGGAAGTTCAATCTTCCCTTCCTCCCTTAAACGGTCTCTACGCTCTACTGCTGACTGATTGTCAAAAATCACATAATCAGCCCCTTAAATTAAAGATTGCTTTGGAAATAGTCCACAATCTGTTTTGCGAGAACAAATACAATCAATCCGACAATGCAAGAAATCAAACCTTTTTTGAATCTAGGTTGATTCTCTTCTCCACCAAATGCAGCCATCAAACCACAAACCAAAATACCGATTGTAAACAAGGTGATGAAGGTTTTCGTGATATCACCAAACAATGTATTGAACAACCCTTGTAAAGACTCGAACATTGAGTATTCCTCCCTTAGTGTTAGCATTTTCCCTTCTAATAGGAATTTTACAAGACTTCCCAAAGAACGAGTATTGGACGTTACTCCCAACTGACATTAGCCCATACTTACCATATAATCCCTCCAATTTGAATCTGATTAGAATTTATCAGATTAATTTGAGTTTGTAAAGAAGGGATTGCCCTATTTAAAGGCAATCCCTACGTGGAAATATTCCTAATTATTTGTTCAGCGACTAGATTTAAGTAGAATCTATATGTCCGATTGGTACTTTTAACCTTGTTTTCCAGGACTTTTTTCACACTATTACTAAATATTAGGTTCAAATATGCCTTTTCGCTTATTTCGTAAGAGTCAACATTTATATCCTCATGTAAAATATAATGGGAAAATAAACTGCCAACTGTCATGGAATTTGCTTGGCAATAAGCCATGATTTTATCCTTCGTTTCTTGGTCAAGAGTGATCTCAATACTACCCTTTCCCATATCGGAATCGTTAGGATCGGCTTGCTCAATGAATTTGTCCTGGTTGTGTAAGAAATAATCGGATATGAGTAAACCAAAAAATACACGTCTAGAATATCCGTGCCTTTCAATGCCTTCAAGCATCGTATGCATTTGCTCACTAATGGTTGATGCTGTTGCAATAGATAGTTTAATTTCATTAGCAAGCAAATCAACAAAACGTTTGTCATAAGAGTTTTTAAGGATCTCTACCAACGCTAGTGAAATTGCATTGCGCTTACTGGTTCCCATTTTCTTAGCAGCCAACGCTATGATTTCTTCAGCATTTTTATTCAATGCTAGATTTAGTTTGGGACTAGCCAAAAAATATCCCCACCTTAGTTCATCCGAAAATGTCATTTTCTTTGTATCCATCTTTTGCTATAATGCTAGTTAAGTTTAAATAGATTTATTAGTTATCTAAAGATAACATTTCAATAAGTATTTTTAAACAAAAAAAATCCCCTATCTGCTCCACACAACGTTTTAAACGGTTCTCGTCGCCAAACAAGTGACCGTTTATAACATCCCAGGCGAAAGCTTGATAGAGGATTTCTTCTATTTGGCTATAATTATATAGGTATTATACCATGAAAATAGCCCTATAGTAAAGGAATTCCTCTGTTTTGCCTAACCCTGTTTTATGGAGTAATTGGGCAAAAACGGAGGTTTTTTATTTATGTCAGAACAACAGCCGAGAAAACTTAAACGTTGTGTAATCAAAGAAGAATTTGTAAGTCTTACAGGCGATGCAGTTTCAGCAGCAATTTTGAACCAAATGATTTTCTGGCAGGAGCTTGTTAACAAATCAGATCAAGAAATACAAACAGAGATCAACGCCTATGAAAAAATTGGAGACAAACGAAAAATCGCTAACCTAAAAAAACAGATGAAAAACGGATGGTTTTGGAAGGCAGCAAAGGAAATGGCCGAAGAAGTAATGTTCTCCACGCGTCAAACTGTGGATAGAAAAATGAGAGCGCTTGTGGATAAAGGATTTATGGAATCACGCCCTAATCCCGATCCTCGTTATGTAACTAACTATTACCGTGTAAATCTGGCTTACATACAAACTGAACTGAACAAAATAGGTTTCTCACTTGAAGGTTATGCGCTTCCTGAACCTCAGCAAAAGGATGAAGTAACGCCTAACAACACAACATATGGTATTGCCCAAAATGAGCAATACCATATGTATGGGGTTGCTCAAAATGAGCAAGGGGTTGCTCAAAATGAGCAAGGGGTTGCTCAAAATGAGCAAGTCAGTAATTATCTATCTTTAGGTTTTCAATCTTTAAGCTTTGAAGAAGAAGAGGTATACACCGGACGCGATCCGCTTATCCACATGTTGATATTTGTGAGCAAAACAAAAGCTCCTACTATTCGTCATGAAGCTTTCTTGCAAAACCTAACAACATGCAACATAAAAAATGAAATGGGAATCCAGATCGTTGAGTATATGCGAACACAGAAGCAAGACATTAATAATTACACTTGTGACGCTATTGATCGAACATTTGCGGAATTTGTTAAAAGATCAAAATCTAACGATAAGATTAAAGTGTTCCCTCGTTGGTTTGCGACAACCATCGTTAACAAGCAATTTGAAGTGGATCAAGATGATGCACGTGCCGATGAAGCTAGACGTGAAGAAGAGAGATTTCAACGGAGATTAGAGCGTTATAAAAATAGTACTCACCAATTGGCTGCCGCTACTTCAGAGATGCATTAAAGAAATTGATTGCATTCAATTTGAATGCAATCTGAATTATTTCTGAGTTGCTATGATCCGCATATGACTGAATACATTCAATTTGAATCAAATATGAATCACTTTCGAATGCGAATGGAATTAACATTGTTTTTTCACAGCATTTTATAGCAGCCTGAAACAGCCCAGGATACCTTTTATGTATCCAACCAGTCCAAACCTATCAATCAGGATTTAAAACGTTCCTGAAAGCCTGTGGAAGCTCTCTGAGGATGCAACAGGTGACCGGCACGCGGCTGCTCTCTCCGATCCAAACGAGATCCGCGCAGCTCCATAGCGCCACCGGTACAGCTCACACGTCCAGGCGGCCATGGATGTCCTTTTGTCTGTCTCCGGACGTATCGAGCAACCAGGCACGTACCAAGAGCGCCCACGAGCTGAAGCCCAGGTGACCGGCACGCGGCTGCTCTCTCCGATCCAAACGAGATCCGCGCAGCTCCATAGCGCCACCGGTGCAGCTTACACGTCCAGGCGGCCATGGATGTCCTTTTGTCTGTCTCCGGACGTATCGAGCAACCAGGCACGTACCAGGAGCGCCCACGAGCTGAAGTCCAGGCGACCGGCACGCGGCCGCTCTCTCCGATCCGGACGAGGATCCGCGCAGCTCCATAGCGCCCACCGGCGCAGCTCACACACCCAGGACGGCCACGGCCGTCCCTTTTGTTCGTCTCCGGACGTATCGAGCAGCCAGGCACACCAGGAGCGCCTACGAGCTGAAGTCCAGGCGACCGGCACGCAGCTACTCTCTCCGATCCAGACGACTAAAGCGAACATAAAAAAAGGATGGTTTGGTTTCCCAATCCATCCTCTTTTTTTATAGATTTGTTTTGTCTATCATTCCGTAAATATCATCATTGGAATTTTTATGCGCTTCAGGTTTATTGATTTCATTTTTTGTCGGATTTTCTGCAACTTCTTCAGGTTCATTTTTGGCCGAAGGAGCTTCACTGGTTGGAATTGATATAGGAGGAACGTCTTTCAGTCCAGATAAAATTGAACGCAATTCGTCAGCTATTGGTTTCTGGAAAAGAGCCTTTTGAATATCGTGTGCTGTAACATCACGATAACCGAACTGTTCAATCATATGTCTCACTAAACTAGTGATTGAGTTTTGAACATTTGATTGAGCATTCACCCAACTATTCAATTGTTCGGTGTCGGGCAATTTACCAATACGCCAAGAAACGAGTTCTCTTCTATTTTTATCATTCATTCGTTATGCAACTCCTGGAAAAAACACTTTGGTATGCAAAATTTCAAGACCATCCAAGTTCATATCAATTGCAAACTCTTCCGGAATCCAGAGAATCATGCATTTTACATCCTGAGAAAATTCGATCAGGCTTGGGTATAGGTCTTCCTCGAAAGTGATACTTCCCCCTCCAAAAACCATCATAAAATCAATATCTCCACCTATGGTGCTGTATCGTTCTTGCACATCTTCTAATATCTTGTTTGATTCACCATATTGAGCTTCTGACATGAATTTTTGAGCCAGGTCATGATAATTATTTTGGCTATCTTGCATGATTTCATCAAAGCGTTGGTCGATTAGATTTTCAAATAGACCATTAAGCTCTGATTCAAGTAATTTTGTCTGCTTCTTCAGCTGCATGTACCTACGCCACGTTTTTCACCGTGACAGTTCTGTAAAACAGGGTTTACACCGCGGCTATGAATATACTCAGTCGTTCCAGAACCAATATCAATTCCCAATCCTTTTAGAGAAAGAAAATCTCTTTGAGTCATGCTATTACGTTTTGGATCGTCTTTATACAATTCACGGAATTTTCTTAAAATCGTATCCTTCGCTTCGATTAAGGCGTATAAAGCTGGAATACCTTCCTGTGTAACTTTGGCGTTTGTATATTTGATTGTAACCGTAACAGACTGAGATCCAACATACACAATGACGATATGGACGATTGGAGATCCTTCTTTTCCGGTGAAGCGTTCTTCAAACTCTTTTGCTATCTCTGAAGTATATTCAGAAGCAGGTATTGCACCTGTTAATGTTCCCTGTACATCAATTTTTCTAGGTAACTTTTTATTTTTTTTGTAAAATTCTTTTACTGCTTGTGCAGCAGTCAGAGACAAATTCATGATAATTGGAATGTCGTGTTTTGATTTTTTTCCGAGCTTAATATTCATGTTTTCGGATTTTAAAGCATCAAGATTCGCATGTTGTCCGACTGAGAAAAATCCTGATCTTTTTAATGAAGGACTTGCTATATTCACACTAAGTTCATCTAACAAATTTGCCACATTTTTTTCGATATCTGTTTCTGATGCAGGTTCAGGACTGTGAAGCCTTTTGATGACAGAAGGTTGTTCAATTCGTACTCCATTGATTCGCATTTTTGTTTTTGAGTTACCGAAATCTGTTATAGATCTTACTTTCAACTAAATCACTCCTTAAATGTAAGTTTACATTCAAATTCAATTCACAAGGCATTCAAATACCATTCATAAGTCTATTATAACTGATATTGAATGTAATATCAATTCAATTTGAATATTTAATGAATTCATTTTGAATTCAAATTTTAGATTTATTTGACGAAAAAAACGGAATGTTGTCAAAATGAATCCCAAATGCATTCAATTTGAAAACATTTGGGATTATTTAAAGGGAAAAGATTGTTTTTTGTTTTATCGTGACAACTCCAAGTCATTTCTTGTCTTTTCTTGCTTCTGGCTTTTATCATTATCCTTTCCTTTTTGTAAATTATTTTGATTATTTTGATTCAATCCTTGCTTCAACGTTTTTTCCATTTCGTCATAACGGTCAATCTCTTGACGATACTTTTCAGGATTTTTTTGTATGTTGTTTATAGCAGAACGTAATGTTTTCGTTTGGGTATTATCAATTTTTTTGTCTATCAGCTTTTCAA
>NZ_ADHJ01000042.1:0-126460 GCF_000193415.1 Paenibacillus vortex V453 | reverse complement strand
CGCCTACTCGGTCCGTAAGCGATACCTACGGTACCTCATATTACCGCTAGACACGTACATGATCTCCAAATCCACGAGTTTATGCAGAATTCGACGGGCATGCCTGTCTGTAATGCGCAGATGATCCGCTAACTCTAAAGGCGTGAATGGTCTCAGCAGCCGCCTGGCAAAACGTACCGTCTCGGCTTCAAAAGAAGTTAATGCATGCGGAGTATCAAGAGAAGTGAATTTGCCGATGAAGGATAGAACAAGCTGCTGGCATCGTCGAGGCTCATCTTGAATCGATAGGTAAGGGATGGGGAGGAATATCCAATTATCCAGCGCTAATAAGCAATGCCGCCAGCATAAATCCTTGAATCGTCTTACATCAAGATCTCTGGCGTGAGGGCCGTAGCCTTGAATCTCAATTCCTCCTTTGACACCGCCAGGCATATAAGCCAAATCCACGTAACGAAATCCATTGTTGAAATCGCGTACTTCCCACTCGGGATACAGGTGGTCAAAATGCTGTATCGTTGGGAACCAAATGGTGCGTAAAAATTCGACGGTGCCGTGACCTAGTCCCTTCTCAAGCAATTCGCGCCGCCTGGGGTTTTCCTCCTGCTCAATATTGAGCTGCATCCACTCTTCATATTTTTGAACAAATCTTGACACGCGGATTCTCTCCTCTGTTAAAAGGTAAATGCAAAAAGCCGCCCCGATACAACGTATCGAAGCGGCGTGTACTTCACGACCGAATTTATCTACTAGACAAGTGTATCTTGAAAGTTAGATATCAGCAAGCATGTTTTTGCGATCTTATAGGGACTTGGTTTACGTTAGTGCATGCTGCCTTTCCTTTACTGTGGACGATGAACGGGCGAGAGGTTAATTTTTATGAGAAATCTACTATTCCGAAGACAAACTGTACGTGTCATACACATGAGCATCAAAAACACTTGGCGTCACAATGAAGCCAAACGCAAATCTCAAGATAAATTGCATGTGCCTTAAGTGCGGATTACCAAAGGAGGTTCAGTTTAAGTTATCCATAAAGAGTGATGAAGCAGACGGCAGAGTTGATGGAATTGGTGTTCCATTGCGAGTTGAGTTTCAGTAACGGTGCTCTAAGCAAGAAGAGTTTTAGCTGCGGATACCAACCGAGTTGAGTTTCAGCTACGGAGCTCAAGCAAGGAAAGTTTCAGTATCGGTCTTCCGAGCGAGAAAGGTTTTAGCTAGGGTGCTCTAAGAAAGAAGAGTTTCAACTATGGTGCTCTAAGTGAGGTGAGTTTCAACTACAGTGCTCCAAGCGAAGGCTAGTTTCAGCTACCGGTGTTGTTGCAGCCGTCCAATCATAGTAAACTGATCTAAAAACAATAGTAGGTGCAGCGATGAATATTGAAATTCGGACAGGACGCAGTGAGGATATTCAAGAAATCATGGGTTTGATTGCCCGCTGCGTTCAGGTGATGCAGGCTGGAGGCAGCGACCAATGGGATGAGTTCTATCCGAACCGGGATGTGATCGGGGAGGATTTGCGGAACGGAACGCTGTTTGTAGCTGAGGGTGAAGGCCGTATCTTAGGGATTGTTGTCCTTGATGAAACACAGGACGAGCAGTATCAGACGATTAACTGGAAGCAGGCAGAGGGTCCGCATTTAATGATGCACCGCCTTGCCGTCGATCCGAAAGCGCAGGGGAAGGGCATTGCACGCAAGCTTGTTGCCTTCTCCGAAGAATACGGCATACGCGGAGGTTATAGCAGCCTCCGGCTGGATACTTACTCCAAGAATGCGTCAGCGCTCAAGTTGTATCAAGGTTTGGGTTATGATCTGCGAGGTGAAGTGAACTTCCCTGGCAGGGTTGCAAGTTTCCCTGTATTTGAGAAGGTATTCCAATAAGGAAGCAACTTAAGAAGTCTGCTGTGACCCGTACTGATGCGGGTTGACAGCAGACTTTTCAGATTATTAGAAGGTCATACCGCAGCTGTCGTGTCGGTGTCGGTTCGCTATCACCCGGTATGGCTCTTGCGTGGTAACACTGGACTATCAATTAACGCGAAAGGCTTTGGCTGTATTTATCTACGAGCAGATAGCGGAGGAACATTTCATCCATAAAACCCGGGCGATCAGCAGTTAGCATGCTGCCGATCGCCACAGAAGATGTGAAGATCAAGCCTTCAGTTATAGACACTGTGCCGCATGAGGATGCAGCTCGTATTTCACTACATGTTTGCCTTGCGATCCGGTGACGGGCAAAAGCAACCCCTTATCGCAGAGGGAATGAAGAAAGCGTTAGAGCCGTTCGATGGTTTAAGCGCAGATGTGTCTTGACATCAATCGGGCGAAGCGGACGGGCAAGCATGCACCCAAAACGGATAATTTCACGCTCCGTAACCGTGGGCACACCCACAGAGGAAGTAGCGGCATGATAACGGCTGATCACTATCCTGAGGAGCATTATGCAGATCTCGGGACGATTAGCCACATCATCGTAAGCAAAAGAAATAACCTGATAACCCATAGCTGATAAAAACGTTTCCCGATTTAACTCGTTGCAAAAGGTTTGCCTGTCCATGCCGCTTGCATAAGTATCCAGCCCTTTAATCTCTATGATGAGTTTCAAGTGTGACGTGATGAAGGCGAAGTCGCAGAAATAAGATACTCCCCGCCAGTCCAGCACTTCGAACTGGGGATGCAAATCGCGGAAATGGCCGCGCAGCCTATCAAAATAAAAGAGAACGCCCTGACATACTCCAGGAAAAGGAGTGATTCAGGACGTTCTTCGTCTCTTACAGCCCATTATAATCAAAATGAAGCCAATTAACCATATACTCTTATAAGTTATGACCATAACCCGATTGGACGTGCCCCAGAATTATTGGCCTTGCTCAATGACTGCTTTGGCAGTTCTTTTGCTGCTCAAACGAAATGCGATCCGGCGCAGCAGCTTGATGAAATAACCGACCAGAAAAGCCGAAATGACCGTACCCTCGCGTACGCCTTCAATCGAACCGAACGCAAACAGTGATATGACAATCCCGATGGATACCAGTGTCCAGTCGAATATGATTTTGATATTGCCGAATTCGGCTCCAAGCTTCTCGGAAATGACCTTCACGATGCCTTCACCCGGGTTCAGAATGGCATTGGCGATAATTTGAAGATAGATGCCCACCGCCAGGATGATGCAGCCAGTCAGCAAAGCCAGCATGTTCATGAAATACATCGTAAAGTTAATCGAACTTACCATATACGCTCCCAAATCAAGAAAAAGGCCGAACAGCACCCCGACCAACACTTGAAGATATTGAATCTTGGGAAACTGCTTGCCGAGCAGGAGGGCCTGAAGCACCACAAATAGCACACAGATTCCTATAGTCATCACTCCCATGGAGATGGGGAACTTTAAACTAAGCACATAGGGAACACTAGCGATAGGGGATGTACCGATATTGGCTTTGGTTACGAGAGCAGTGCCGACCCCCATCAATAAAAGACCTGCAATCAGGATCATGTATCGTTGGACAAGCTGTTTTGCCATTCACGCATTCCTTCTTTCTTATGATATTTCTAGCTCCGCTACCTCAAAATCTCGAACAAATAATACCGACTATAATGGTATCACTAAACAGCGGCAGAAATGCATGGATAAACATGAAAAAGCTGAGCTCCATATGCCATGGAACCCAGCTGGTCTGATTACTTTATTTACTGTAAGGGTCAATCGTCTGAATGGTGCCATCCGCATTGTATTTCAACTCGGTGAATTTCACGCTGCGTTTGTTATCCGCTCCTCCAGAGAGGGAGCTGTCATGATAGAAGAGATACCATTTATCCTGGAACTGGACGATGGAGTGGTGGGTTGTCCAGCCGATAACCGGCGTGAGAATCGTCCCCTTGAATTCAAATGGACCTGTCGGGCTCTGGCTGGTGCCATACACGATTTGGTGTGTCGAACCGGTGGAGTAAGAGAGGTAGTAGGTGCCGTTGTATTTATGAACCCACGGACCTTCAAAATATCTTCTCTCTTCATCTCCGGCAGTTATCGGACTGCCATTCTCATCAATGATGGATATTTCTTGCGGTGTATCCTTGAACGTGAGCATGTCGTCACTCAGTTCGGCAACCCGCGGTCCGATGGCAGGTGCATCTGCGGCAGGTCCCTCCCCATCCGGAATGTGGGAGCCGGTCTGCCATTGCTCCAGCTGTCCACCCCAGAGGCCGCCGAAATAAATGTACGCCCGGTTATCGTCATCCACGAATACGGCAGGGTCAATGCTGTAGCTGCCCGGGATGTAGTCGGGCTCCGGCGTGAAAGGTCCGGAAGGGGACGAACTGGTAGCTACGCCAAGACGGAATATGTCGTTATGATCTCGGGCAGGGAAGTACAAGTAATAGGTGTCGTTTTTATAAGCAGCATCCGGTGCCCACATCTGTTTCTTGGCCCACGGAACATCCTTTACATGCAGGGCTTGACCATGGTCAACGCACGGAGCGTTCACATCTTCCATCGATAAAACGTGGTAGTCTTCCATATCGTACTGATCGCCATTATCATTGGACGTGTTCTCATGATCAAGGTCATGGGATGGATAAATATAAATCTTACCCTCAAATACATGGGCAGAAGGGTCTGCGGTGTAAATGTGGGTTACGATGGGTTCATTAGGTTGTGCCGGTTTGCTCATGATATATCCTCCTTGGTTTATTGCGTTTGTAAGCGTTATATTTTTTATTCTATCAAACGTCCATCTCGCATTAAACCTAATAAAATTAGGTATTATACCTAAAAATTTTAGATATTTGCGCCTTTTAGTCTTTTGTTGTGTCTTTTTAACATGAAATAACGCTGAAATGATGGGAGAGGGAGTAAACGGATACGGCGATCATTCAACTCAAAACTTAACCAAGCCCTGGGTACCGTTAGGGTGGTGGGTTATAATCTAAGCATAAGAGGGGGCGTAGCGGATGAAAAAATACATGTCCATTCTGGTTGATATGGAATCGAAGATTCAGGAAGGACAATACCGTCCCGGTCAGAAGCTGCCCTCCGTCCGAAGCGCTGCACAACAATACGGATGCAGCATCAGCACGGTCATTCGCGCCTATGCTGAGCTGGAGGAGCGGCATGCCATATATTCGGTTTCGCAAAGCGGCTATTATGTAGTTCAGAAGGAGAGCGATCCCGATAACAGGGACGAAAGCCTGATTGATTTTGCCTCGGCTTCTCCCGACGTGAACGTGTTCCCTTATCTGGACTTTCAGCACTGTTTGAACAAGGCCATCGATACCTACAAATACCATCTCTTCACGTATGGTGACGGGAAAGGAATGGATAAACTCCGCCATACGCTGGTTTCCCATTTTGCAGACAGCCAGGTGTTTACCCGCCCAGAGCGGATTATGGTGACGTCCGGTGCCCAGCAGGCGATGGAAATACTGGCGAAGATGCCGTTTCCTAACGGAAAATCGGTGATTCTGGTGGAGCAGCCCAGCTACAATAACTTTTTGCATTTTCTGGAGTCGGAGAATGTTCCGGTTGTGGGCATTCCTCGTTCTACAGCGGGGATCGATATCGGGTTGTTGGAGGAGAAGTTCAAGACCGGACATATTAAGTTTTTTTATACGATGCCAAGATACCACAACCCGCTTGGAACCTCGCTTCGAGTCGAGGAGCGGAAAGCGATCGCCGCATTGGCGAGTCAATATGATGTATTTGTGGTGGAAGATGATTACATGGCCGATCTGGGGGATGAGCGAGGATTCGATCCGGTTTATGCTTATAACCAAACTTCACACATCATCTATTTGAAAAGCTTTTCGAAGATTATCTTTCCAGGTTTGCGTCTCGGGGCAGTTGTTCTGCCGGAAAGCCTGCTGGAGGAATTTTACGCCTATAAAAAATACGGGGATGCTTCACTGCTGTCCCAAGCTGCGCTCGAAATTTATATCAGCAACGGCATGTATGAACGGCATAAACAGAAAATCTACAGGCAGTATGAGACCCGAATGGTGGCTTTGGATTCCGCTGTGCAGTTATATGGAGGAACTGGACTTATTGAAGTCGTACCCGGCAACGGTGGAATATATAAAATATTCAAGCTGCCGCATAACGTAAATTTGGAGCGTTTGATCAAGCGGCTGGAGGAGCGGAGCATCTTAGTGGTATCAGGCAAGCCGTTCTACCTGTCCCAGTATCTGGAGCGCGACAAATTCATACGCATCAGTATTTCCAGAGTGAGCCAGGCGCAGATTGAGGCAGGGGTTCAGACGATTGTGGAGGAAGTGAAGCGAGAACTGGGGAACCGGTGGTGATGAACGGAAGGATGGTGTAGTGCAGCCGATCGGCCGATAGGGTTCCACTGAAGAAAAAGACGTGCTGTCTGCAAGCCCCTCAAGGGGACATGCAGACGATTCACGTCAGAAAGAATCGGACCAGACCCAGTACAGCAAAAGCGAATAATACCACCCCGGAACCTATCCCTGTGATTGCGCTGTTTGCTACCCGCAGTTTAGGGGACACAAACAGGGAAATAATCGAAATGGCCACCAGTAGAGCTGCCAGAACGTAAAGACTTGGATCGTCAAATACACGGGAAAGCCCAATGAAATGAATGCCGACAATGAAGGCGATCCATGGCGCTACATAATCTTTGCGTTTTTTTCGGATGAGGAGAAAAGCTCCAAGCCCTGCCAGGAAAAATTCAACATAAACGGAGATGAGGTAATTCTTGAAGTTCGTTTGATCTGTTAGCGCAGAAGGTGCATCCCAGTTTGTTATACTTAAATAAACCCCCAGCAAACACACCAGGAGCGCAGCACCCGAGGCGATGCCCAGGTATTTGCGCCAGCTTGCCCGCGGATTTTCCTGTGCCCAACCAAACCAGCTCATGCTGAACATACCGAAGATCGATGCGTACATGGCGTAATCCCGTATGTATTCCATTCAACCCCTCCATGATTAAGGAAAAATTTACATGTCATTCGCGTTAATACTATATCATGGAACGGAGGGTTCCGTGATAGGTTCCGGGTAAAAAATTCACACGTCATTATCATCCTGAAGGGTGAGATTGGCCTCAACTGCTCGTCGCATGATTATGAAGAAGAAAATAGATGGAATTCGCTGCCCTGGTTCATCAAGGCGGCTTATTGATGTTTTCGAGCAAACATGCTTCTTCACAGATTGAGCTTGGTAGGATACACGTTCCAATTCGCCTAATCATAGTATGGGGAAAATACAATCACGTTACAAAATATGGTGAATGCCTTCTATTTAACGAACTGCTGACAGCATCCTTGTCAGGCTTGGATACAGATTGAGCAGTTTGCTGTTGAGGGGGAGATTATCCCCTTATTGGAATGGATACGTAATCGAATGGAGGGAACCGTGTTGGCATTTCATGCTGCAGTCTCTGGGAACATCAGTCGATTGCATCCATTGGCCGCGATTGACATCCCTCCACGGGCAGAGCCCAAAAAGACTTCCGGTTCATTAACCGGAAGTCTTTTTTTGAAAGGATATGAATCCGTCCCAGATAGCGCGTGCTCGGCTAAATGTAAGAAAGAAACAAGGTGGCGATGCCGAAGTAAATAACAAGCGAGAGAATATCGTTGATGGTTGTAATTAACGGCCCGGAAGCCACAGCCGGATCAATCTTGAATTTAAATAGAATGAGAGGAATGATGGTACCCGCCATGGTTCCGACGATGAGGGTTGCAACCAGCGAGCTTCCAACCACAAACCCCAGGTAGAGATTGCCCTGCCAGAAATAGGCGATTAAGGAGATCAGAAAGCCGCATGTCACACCGATCATCAAACCGACCTTCAGCTCTCTTGCTAACAACCGGTATACCAGCGATTTGCTCATTTCCTTTGTTGTCAGACCACGGACAATGACCGCAAGGGACTGTGTACCGGTATTTCCGGTCATACCTGCAATCATGGGCATGAAGAAGGCGAGGGCCACAACCTGTGCCAGCGTTTCTTCAAACCGGGAAATGATTGTTCCCGAGATCAGACCGATGAATAAGAGCAGAATCAGCCAAGGCAATCTTCGGTAGGCCGCTACCGTGGCCTTGGTGTTAAAATCAATGGATTTTCCGCCAGTGGCGTTCATTTTCCGGATGTCCTCATCTGCTTCACTGATGACCACATCGAGAATATCGTCAACGGTAATGATCCCCACCAACCGGTTGTCCTGTTCAACGACCGGAATCGCGACCAAATCATACTTTTGGATAAGCAGCGCGACCTCCTCCTGATCCGCATCCACAGGCACGGACAGAACTCGGCTATGCATGATATCCACGATATATTCATCCGGCTCGGCCAAGATGAGCCCGCGGTAGGAAACCACGCCCATGAGTTTCTTGTCATGATCGATAACGTACAGATAGTTGATCGTTTCCGAAATAGAAACATAGGTTTTCAGCTTCTGCACCACCTCCGACACGGTGTAATGCTGAGGAATCCAGACATAGCGGTTGGTCATGATCCGGCCGGCCGTTTCCGGCGGATATTTCATGATGTTCTGTACAAATTGGGATTCTTCATCCCGCATTCCTCTAATGAGCTCGTCTTTCTGTTCGGGAGACAGCTCGTCCAGCAGAATGGCCAAGTCGTCATTATCCATCAAGTCCAGGATGATGGCGGTTTTTTCTTTACCCAGCCTGGTCAACACTTCAATTTGATTGGGATGCTCCATTTCCTGGATCATATCGGCAATCTGGTCTTCATTCAGAAATTTCAGAAGCTGGGTCTGCTCCGTATTACTTAGATGGCTATGTACTCTTGCCAGATCATAAGGCAGAAATTCATGGATGATGTGCTGAAAGTCTGTCGAAGTCTTCGCTTGCAGACTCTCCTTAATGTCCGGCATTAATTGCTCGAGTGTTCGAGAATTCACGCTGAAATCCCCCTTTCTTATTCCATAACAGGATAACGGAAATCATTATTATAGGGTTCACCATAACAACTTATTATTAAACAGTCTACATATGGGGGATGTGTGAAAATAAAATTTTTGAATGGAACAAGAGAAAGCCCTAATGTGCGAGCTGCCATCCGTATATAATCAAGCTGTCAAATTCATTTCGATTGTTGCAAACGGTTGCAATATCACATAAGATATAGGCGCACAAATCTGCGGGAAGAGGTGAGCATATGAAATACAGACGATTAGGCAAAACCGATCTGAAGGTATCTGTAGTCGGTGTGGGAACATGGCAGTTTGGCGGTGATTGGGGGAAGGATTTCGACCAAAGGGAAGTTGACGAAATCTTGACCCGCGCGAAGGAACTGGGCATTAATTTGTTAGATACAGCCGAGTGTTACGGGCCTCATCATATGTCTGAGAATTTCATCGGGGATTTCTTGTCGCGTGACCGCCGCGAGGATTGGGTTATTGCCTCCAAGTTTGGTCATCAGTGGCATGAGCAATGGGAGAATGCCTGGGACGCGAAGCAGATTCGAATCCAGCTGGAGGAATCTCTTAAAGCGCTGCGTACGGATTATATCGACCTGTATCAATTCCATTCCGGCTCGGATGAAGTGTTCAATAATGATGAGATGTGGACGATGCTGGACAAGCAGGTTCAGGCGGGAACGATCCGCAATCTCGGGATATCGATCGGAAGCAATAGGAATATCTATCAAACCGACAAGGCTGCGGAGCTGAATGCCAAGGCGATTCAGGTTGTGTATAACCGTCTGGATCAGGCACCGGAGGAAGAGGTTCTCCCTTCATGCCTGAAGCAGAATCTTGGTGTATTGGCACGGGTTCCGCTGGCAAGCGGGTACTTGAGCGGGAAATACAAGCCGGGGACGGTGTTCAGCGATAAAGTGCGAAGGAACCGTGACCAGGACGAGATTAATGCCAAGCTGAAGCTTGTGGAAGAGATCAGACAAAAGGAAGTGCCCGAAGGCGTGAATATGGCGGAATGGGCGCTGGCCTGGTGTCTGAAGCATCCGGCGGTGAGCTGTGTCATTCCGGGCTGCAAAAGCGTGGATCAGGTAGAGATGAACGCAAAGGCCGTGGAGCAGGATCTGGTAAACGAAGAACACCCGGGTGCTTGGAAATAATCAAGCAGCGGTCGTAACTGACGCAGGCTGTTACGGGATGAGCGGGTTAGATAGTAGAATGTTTAAGCATCTCAAGGTCTTTCGTAGATCCTTGTGATGCTTTTTTCATGGTGGCTATCCAAGTGAATCTCTTAAATCTTCTGAACGATTAACAGTGACTCATTGCCATAATAGATCGTAATGGAATAGTATAAAGTAGTAATCATCGAGAGCTATAGTATGGGGAGCCTTGGACATGAAGATACGAGATCATAATCGAATGACCTGGACTAGATGGTTTATGAACAAGCCATCGTTTTACCGAAAAATGGTGTGGATCGCTTTATTATCGTCGATTGTTCCGATTATGATCTTGGGCATATCCAGCTACGCCATGACAACCAAAATGGTCAAGCAGGATGCAAGTCAGGACGTCTCGCAGATTTTGAATTATGCTTCACAGACGATTGATACAGGGATGGATCGAATACAGAATAATTTGATTCAGATGTTAATGGGGTCATTTTTCACCTCCGATTTTGCAGAGCAGAAACGTAACAATTATGCCGGGTTTTATTCCAATGTGTATCAGAATCTGGCAGCCTTTAAGAATGGAAATCCTCAGATCGAGGATATTTCCTTATATACGTTGGATGAGAATTACTTCATATCGGCTACATATGGCGGGCACAAGGCTGAATCTGAAGACGAAATCAGAGCAGCCCATCAATTGCTGAACGACAAACAGCAGCTTTATTGGAAGGCAGGCTATTCTCTCAATGGCAGAGAGGACGACAATGGCATTTCTATCATAAGCGCACTCCCCCTGCATGCCCAGGACCCGATAGGCTTTATTGGGATCACGATGGACAATCGAATGTTCGAATCGTTAGCCAGGCCCTTCATCAAATATGAGAATGAACGAATGTATGTCCTTGACGATACAGGCCAATTGGTATTCCATCTCAATGGCACCTCGGTTCCTCCGGAATTGTATGAAATGATAACGGTTACAAATAAAATCGGACATGAATTTGTATACCATTGGGATGGCAAGGAATACCTTGTTACCTCCAAGCTTTCGCCTATGTACAATCTGCTGTACATCGACATGATTCCAACAAAAGAGTTATACAGCAGCTCGCAGTGGATAGCGGGCATGACCTTGCTTATGGTTGTGATTGTTCTTGTCACCGGCTTCACATTGGCATGGGTTGGCGCGAAAAGAGCCTATCGGCCGATCAAAAAGCTGATGTTCCAAGTCAGCGGCAGTCAGACGGGCGATATGGGAATGGATGAGATCAGTTATGTCAATAAGCGCTGGACGGAAATGAACAGCAAGGCGCTTGAACTGGAAGGACAATTGAATGAACAGCTGCCGCTGATCCGTGAGATTTTTGCCCTCCGGCTGATGGAGGGACAGTTCACACATGATCGCCAGGAGCATCTGGCGGCTCTTCTAGGCAGGTACAGCATACCGAAACAGCAATCAGCGGTCGTTTTTATCATTGCATATGATCAATTTGTGGAAGAGGCCAAGTTTCAAGAGTCCGATAAGGACCTGATCCTGTTTATTATGAAAAATATTGCGTCGGAGCTCTTGGAGCAGAGCGGTCTCCAGGGAATTGTAATCAATGCCTTGAACGATCAAGTGATCGTGTGGCTCTGGACGGAGCAAGAAGAGGCCAGGGCATGGGAGCTTACGCTTAAGCCGGTTGTGGAGCAGGTCCGTCAGCAGATTGCCCATTATCTATGTTCGCCGGTGACAATTGGTTTAAGCAGAACGACAGACCAGGTGGAGTTGTTACCCGACTTGTACCGGGAAGCGCAGCTTGCCATTCATTCGCGCATGATTAACGGCGGCAACCAGATCATTGAGAGCAAAGGCCTCATCAACTCCATGAATTATCGATACCCGACGGAGCTGGAGACTCATTTTACCGCGTCGCTTCAAGTAGGCAACTTCGCGGAGGCTGAGCGTATGCTGCATGCATTCTCTGATAAAGTGCAGACGGCCGTACATAATCCCGAGCTTATTCTGATGTCCTATGATCAGCTGTTATCTACGACACTTCGAACCGCGTATCTGATGGATATCGACTATGACCATTTATTTGGTCGTTCTACCTTCGAGTTATATACGGAAATGAGAGAGTGTGCGACGATTCAGGACTTGAATGAGTGGTTTAAGCGCGAATTGTTAGAACCGATTTTGCTGTCGCTCAGCAACAAAAAGAATCAAGAATACGAGCACCTTATTCATAAAGTTACGCTGTATATTGCCGAGCATTATCATCTGGATATTTCGCTGGATCAATGTGCGCAAATTTGTGGTATAAGCCCTCCTTACCTGAGCAAACTCTTCAAGAAAGTGAAGGATATTTCTTTTATCGAATATTTGACCCAGGTTCGCGTAACCAGAGCGATTGACTTGTTGGTTACAACGGATTTGCTGGTGAATGAAATTGCCGAGCAGGTAGGATACAACCCCAAGAATTTTATAAGGGTGTTCAAAAAACAGACCGGATTGCCGCCAGGGCAGTACCGTGAAACGCATAGAACGTAATCTTCCTTATTCGACTGACTTGCAATCGACGAGAAGTTAAGGACACTTCTCGTTTTTGCAAGTTTTTTTGTGCCGCGAAGAGGGTCTCATTTTTTAGTCTCGGGCCCGGTCAGGCTGTTGATTTATGAGTCATACCCAACGGGAGAATCCAGTCGTACCAAGGGATTCGCAATTTTTGCAGCGTCAGGCTCATCGGATGAAGAATTGGTCATTGCCCAGTGAATCGCCGGCTTGTAAGATGCAGACATGAAACACTTTGGTAAGCAAGTGGAACTTCATGATCATGCAGGAGGTGGTGGTTACCTTGTCGCAATCCAATACGGAGCAAGTCATTTTGGCATCTGGTAGTGAAAGGGAACGAGGCGGAAAAAAAAGATCCAGGCTGGAACGAATGAAGGTGATAATCGCCCGGGAGAAATATTTATATGTGCTTGCGCTTCCGGGGCTGTTGTTTTTCCTCATATTTAAGTACTTCCCCATCTGGGGTCTTGCTTTAGCCTTTCAGAATTACTCTCCGTATTTAGGCTTCTGGGGGAGTGAATGGGTTGGTCTTAAGTATTTTTATGATTTTTTTACGAACCCGGATTTTCTGCTTCTATTCCGAAATACGATGGCAATCAGTCTGCTCAACATTATGTTTTTCTTCCCGGTACCGATTGTTCTGTCACTGCTTATTAACGAAGTACGGAGCATGAAGTTCAAGAAGACGATTCAGACGATTATCTATTTGCCCCACTTTTTATCATGGGTCATCATCGCAGGCATTTGTTTCATTATTCTCGGCCAGAGCGACGGCATTATCAATAAAATTATCGTTGAGCTCGGCGGACAACCGATTGGCTTCTTAACGGAGCCTAATTATTTCTGGGGGCTTCTCACGGCACAGAGCATCTGGAAGGAAGCGGGTTGGGGAACGATCATATTTCTGGCGGCACTTGCCGGCATCAATCAAGACTTGTACGAAGCGGCACAGATTGATGGCGCAAACCGCTGGAAGCAGATGTTGAACGTGACACTGCCGGGCATTAAAAGCACAATTATCGTACTGCTCATACTGAGACTCGGACAGGTAATGGAAGTCGGATTCGAGCAAGTCTACCTGATGATGAGTTCTCCGGTTTCGCATGTAGCCGATGTATTCGACACGTATGTCTATCGGACAGGCATTCAGAACGGCCGATTCAGTTACGCGACGGTTGTCGGGATCTTTAAATCGGTTGTCGGTCTGCTTCTGGTTGTTATGGCCAATCGCTTGGCCAAAAAATTCGGTGAGGAGGGTCTTTACTGATGAAGCACTCCTTCGGTTATAAATTCACGAATGGAATGATTTATGCGGTGCTGTCCCTGATCGGACTGGTAACCCTGCTGCCGTTCCTGTACGTAATCATCATCTCGTTTACAGATCCAAGTGAATATCTGACCAAGTCTCTCATCCTGATTCCGGAAAAATGGAGCTTCAGCTCCTACCGATACATCCTGTCTACCGAGATGTTCATCCGTTCCTTGGGAGTCAGCGCTTTTCTCGCCATAGTCGGTTCCATTATCAGCATCATGATCACAAGCGCTCTGTCATATTCGTCTTTCCCGGAGGCAATTCTTCGGCAAGAAATTCTTCTTGCTTGCCATTCTGATGACGATGCTGTTCAATCCCGGCATGATTCCAAACTTCTTGCTGGTGGAGAGCATGGGATTGATGGATACGATATGGTCGTTGATTCTTCCGGCTGTTACGAGTGCCTGGTATGTGTTCTTAATGAGAAATTTTTATCAGGAATTACCGGAGGAACTGGAGGAAGCAGCCAAAATTGACGGCTCCAACGATATCGGCGTGTTCTTCAAAATCATGCTCCCCATCTCGCTGCCTGCCATAGCCGCTTTCGGATTATTTTTTGCCGTAGGGTTCTGGAACACCTACTTTAACGGAGTGTTGTACATTAATTCGGAAGAACTGCGGCCGATGCAGGTCGTTCTTCAGATGATGCTGATACAGGCATCGACTAATGTGGCAGATCCATCCGTTGCCGCCATGCTGCAAAGCGAGCAGATGCTGCCTCCAGAGACCATCAAGATGGCAGCTGTGGTTGTCGCATCCCTGCCTATCATTCTGGTCTATCCTTTCTTGCAGAAGTACTTTGTCAAAGGTATGCTGGTGGGTTCCATTAAAGGTTAATAGCGCGGACATCACCATTACATATTGATTCTTAATGATGATACAAAGGGAGGGTCTTACACATGAAAAAAAGAAATTGGGTCACCATGCTATTCGCTCTGACACTCGCCGTATCCTTAGTGGGATGCGCCAAAGGGGAGAGCAAATCTGCCGAAGGCGAAGCTGCGGACGGTGAGCAAAAACCGGTTGAGATCAGTATTGGTACGATGACGTACGGGGAATCTCCGAGCAGTGATCTGGACAGCATCACACAGTTGAACGAGGAATTGAACGTCAAGCTGGATATCGATTTCTATCCAATCAACAGCTACAAAGAGAAAGTCAATGCGCTGCTGGCCTCCAAGAGTTTGCCTGATGTTATTTTGATAGAGGACATTCAGGATCCCGCATTCTCAACGGCTACCGAACAAGGAGCATTCTGGGATTTGACGCCTTACATCAAGGATTATCCAAATCTTGCAGCCTACCCGGAGAACGCGTATGAAAATACGAAGTTTCTGGGCAAGACATTCGGCATCCCGCGCGTTCGTCCACTGGACGGCCATGAATCCCTAATGATCCGCCAGGATTGGCTGGACCAGGTTGGCCTTAAAGCTCCTGCCACGATGGACGAGCTCTATCAAGTTTTAGAAGCTTTCACCAAGAACGACCCGGATCAGAACGGCAAGAACGATACCTATGGTATGGCACAGGCCAGCGTAAGCGGTTATTTGATGTCGATGTTTGGCGCGGGTACAACGTGGAAAGAGCAGGCGGATGGGACACTCCTTCCTTATTGGATGACAGATGAAGCCAAGACAGCGCTGGAATTCTGGAGCAAGGCCTATGCCGATGGCCTGATTACACCGGATTTGCCGGTCATGAAGTCAAGCCAGGTGAAGGAAATGATCATCCAAGGCAAAGCCGGAGTGGCTATTGCCAACGTTAATGAAGCCTTTATGTTTGGGCAAGAGCTGAAGAAAATCCATCCGGAAGCAGAGCTGAAAGCCTTTGAGATCCCTGCTGCTCCGGACGGCAAGAAATACCATGAGCAAGCTTACGGGTCCTACGGCGTATTTCTTGTGAATAAATTAACGGTAGACGAGGCGAAGCTGAAGAAAATTCTAGAGGTCTATAACGCCACAGCGGACGAGGAAGGCTACAATCTGATCACGTATGGCTTGAAGGATGTAGATTATACCGTTTCGGAAGATGGTTCCATCGTTCAGACCGATGAGGGCAAAAAGAAAGCGTATGGTACCGCTACGACAGCACAATGGATTTCCGGTTATTTTAACAAGTATCAGCGTGCAGAAGCGCCCGACATGCCGGCGGAAGTGAAGGAATATAACTACAAACTAATCGACGCCATTACAAACTCCTCGGTGGTTAACCCGGCTGCCGGTTTGCCAGTGACGGAAGCCTGGATGGAAAGAGGCGGCGACTGGCAGAAGAAGTTCGTTGACATGTATACCAATGTGCTTATCGGCAAATCGAGTTTGGCGGATTGGGATGCCTTTATTGCCGGACTGCAGGCCGATGCCAACTTCCAGCAGCATTTGAAGGATACGGCGGACAGTTACCAATCGAAGTAAACAAGGGATGGATGGTTCCCGGCACATTCGAAAATTTCGCTCGAGTTTGCCGGGTTCATTGTCTACACCCATCATAAGGGGGAGGAAAACGTGGATTCATTGTTAAAGGTGGAATCATTCGAAACCCGGTGTGTCAGTTCCTTGGTTAAGGTGTTTGCGGATGAAGAGCTTAACGCACCCGTACATCCTTGCGGTTCCGCACTGCGCGGCGAAACCTACTCTTATCAGATTGCATACCGTTCGAAAGTTCATATGAGATCTCTGCAGGTGGAAGTGGAGTCCGAACTGCGATCCAACCTATTTGTACGTAAGGTGGATCTGGTGCCCGCTAACTTTATTCATTATCATGATGCGGACGACCATGTTCTGAGGACGACACCGGGACTGTATCCTGATGCCCTTCTTCCGCTCGATGAGTTCGGCCTGACCGGGTATCCCGATCAATGGCGGTCCCTGTGGATTACAGTGGAGATACCGCGGGATGCGGAAGCGGGAATGTTCGATATCCAGTTCAGGATTATGGATGAGAAGGGTCAACAGCTGAGTCAGGAGTCATTTATGCTGGAGGTCATCGCTGAGACACTGCCTGACCAAACGCTTATTCACACCGAGTGGTTTCACGTGGATTGCTTGGCTACCCATTATCAGACAGAGGTATTTAGTGAGCGGCACTGGCGGCTGATCGGTGAATATGTAAACACTGCGGTTAAACATGGAATGAATATGATTCTGACGCCTTTGTTTACACCGCCGCTGGATACGGAAATCGGGGGAGATCGTCCGACGGTTCAACTTGTGAAGGTGGAGCGGACAGGTGGCAGCTATCATTTTTCCTTTGATCTGTTACAGCGCTGGGTAGAACTGTGTAATGCCAGCGGCGTGAAATATTTTGAATTCTCTCATCTGTTCACACAGTGGGGGGCAAAGTCTGCACCGAAAGTAATGGCTACCGTAGATGGACAATACAAGCCATTATTCGGCTGGGAGACTGCCTCCAATGATTCGGAGTATACGGTTTTCCTCACAGCGTTTCTAAACAAGCTTGTTCAATTTGTGAGGTGGAACGGGCTGGAGAAGCGTGTTTACTTTCACCTGTCCGACGAACCCAAGCTTGACGACCTGGAAACGTATCGTGCGGCGAGTGAGCTTGTGCGACCTATACTGAAAGACTTTCCGATCATCGATGCTTTATCGGATTATGAATTTTATAAGAGCGGGCTGATTGAACATCCGATTCCTGCCAGCAATGATATTCAGCCGTTTCTCGATCACGGTTTGGAAGGGTTGTGGACGTATTACTGCTGCGCCCAGTACAAACAAGTGTCCAACCGCTTTTTTCATATGCCGTCATCCCGCAATCGCGTGTTGGGGATTCAGCTCTATACATTGAAATTAAGGGGCTTCCTGCACTGGGGCTATAACTTTTGGTACGCACAGTTCTCCAAATACGCGATCAATCCATATCAGGTTACGGATGCCGGAGGGGGCTTTCCAGCAGGTGATGCCTTCCTGGTTTACCCTGGCGAAGAAGGACCGGTTGAATCGATCAGGCTGGAAGTATTGACAGAGGCGCTGCAAGATTTGCGTGCACTTGAGCTGCTGGAGCAGAAGGTGGGGCGTGAACAAGTAATGGCAATGCTGCAGGACGGGCTGGAGGAAGAAATATCGTTAACGGTCTATCCGCGTGAAGAAGAGTGGTACATTCGAAAGAGGGAACAAGTGAACCGTCTGATTAGAAGCAGCGCGGATCAGCGTGAGAATGCTTAGGGTGAAGCTGCGTCTGTATGGCCCACAGCCATCCAAGGATGCTTCGACCCTACACCGTGCGAACTGGGAGCAGTACACATAGGGAGCAGTGAGTGCGCGATATACACCATTTTGCGTCAGGGCGGAACGAAGAAATCCCGCGCTTGCGCTTGTGGATCAGCGGAATGAGGTAGAACGACTAAGGCTTCAGGCGGAAGGAGCACTTATATATGGATCTCGGATCAAGGCGGTTATCGATGGCAGTTGTTTTCTGTATGATCTGTGCAGGATTGCTCGGATCGAATCATCAAGTCCATGCCAGCGCTGTGGAGGGGAATCAAAGCCCTAATCTGATTCCGAATGGCGGGTTCGAGGAGGGTACACTGCTTCAACACCAGGACTGGGTCGGAGGCAGACCCGATGGTTGGAGCGCGTGGCTTCCAACGAGAAACGGACAGCAGGTTTCAGTGGTGCACAACCAGAGTCATCTTGGCAGCCGTTCAGTAGAAATTAAACATCAGGCCGCAGCCCGGACGGCCGTTGCCCCTCAGCCCATTACACCTGTATTGCCTGGCTTGGCTTATACCGTACAGGCTTGGTTGAAGACGCAGGATGTAAAACCTGCCGATGCCGGCAAGGGAGTATACATCCGTACTCAATTCTGTGCTGAGAACGGGAGCAAGCTCATGGACGGTCCTGCGATTCCTTTCGTGAAAGGGACCACCGAGTGGACGCTGCATGAAATGAAGATCGAGGTTCCAAAGGACCCCCGGATAACAAGATTGAAGGTAGAGATATTGCTTGAAACGGGCACGGGAACCGTCTGGATTGACGATGTTTCCCTGACTGAGACCGGTTCGGATATACCCGCACAGGCGTTTGATACGATCCGCCAGCGCTGGGCTTCGAAGCTGGTCGGCGGCGAAGGTGTTCAGATGAACGATCCGGATGCGGCTGCTAACGTGTCTGCGCTTGTTGAGCGGATGACAAACGGGGATAAGACGGGAAGATGGGATACGCTCAATAAAGGAGATCATCCTGATTCTTTATGGGACGGGGTGATCAGCAAGACGCAGAATGATTCATGGCGCATCTCCTGGGCCTACGGGATTATCCGAGACCTTGCCTTGGCTTATTCCATCGAGGGCTCGCCTCTCTATGGGAATGAAGCGTTGAAGAACGATATTGTACGGGCCATGAAATGGATGTACGAATATCAATACAATCCAGGCAAGAAGATCACGGGAAACTGGTGGGATTGGGAGATCGGAACTCCCCAGGAAGTTATGAATATTCTTGTGCTCATGCATGATGTGATGCCTCAGGAGCTTCTTAACCAATACCTCGCTGCCATCGATAAGTTTGTTCCCGATCCGAAGAAGCGTGTAGCGAACCCGGCAGCGGTCGAAACAGGGGCAAACCTGCTGGATAAGGCGCTTGTTGTTACTTTGCGAGGCATCGTGGGCAAGCAAGCGTCCAAAATCGAACAGGGCAGAGACTCCATTACGAATGAATTCCTACACGTCAAGCAAGGAGACGGCGTGTATGAAGACGGCTCCCTGGTCCAGCACAAAAATATTGCCTACACAGGAAGTTACGGCAGCGTATTGCTTGGCCGCATGGCCGATCTCTTCTTATTGTTCGCTGATTCGCCATGGGCCATCACAGATCCGAATGCCCACCATGTCTATGACTGGGTAGGTCGTTCCTTTGAACCGCTTATATATAAAGGCGCAATGATGGATTCGGTAAAAGGGCGCAGCATATCGCGTGCTGCGGATTCGGACCATCTTGCAGGACGCTCGGTTTCGATGACGATTCTGCGTCTGGCCCAGTCGGCTCCGCCTGCTCAAGCAGTAGAAATGAAGAGCATGGTCAAGGAGTGGGTGCTGAAGGACACGACATTTGACAACTATTATGCGGGTTTGCCGTTGTATGAGCTGAACCTGCTGAAACAGCTGATGCAGGATGACAGCGTCATGTCGCGCGGCGAACTTGTTCATACGCAGGTGTTTGCCGGTATGGACCGGGCCGTTCAGCTCCGGGAGCATTTCGGCTTGGGCATCAGCATGTTCTCTGACCGGATTTCCGCATTCGAGTACGGCAACGGCGAGAATGCGAAGGGCTGGTATACCGGGATGGGAATGACCAGTCTCTACAATCAGGATCTGAAGCAATTCAGCGATCAGTACTGGCCAACCGTTGACAGTTACAGGCTGCCGGGAACAACAACGGATCGTTCGTCCAAGGCTCCGGCAGAGTGGGGCTATTACATGAACAGCAGAGATTGGGTCGGCGGATCGGTAATCGATGGCGATTACGGGGCTGTCGGCATGGAGTTTGCTCTGGATCAAAGCACAGGCAGCTCTTTATCCGGTAAAAAATCCTGGTTCCTGTTTGATGATGAGATGGTTGCTTTAGGCTCGGATATCAAGAATCTATCCGGCAATCCGACCGAGACCATCGTTGAGAACCGGCAGCTGACGCAGGCAGGTGACAACAAACTCATCGTAAACGGTCGCGAGCTGCCGACAAGTCTCGGCTGGGAGGAAAAGGTTAGTAATGTCAGTTGGGCTCATCTGGAAGGCAATGTCACCGGGGCGGATATCGGATACGTATTTCCTTCCGGAGAAGAGGTGGCTGGTAAACGCGAAGTCCGTGCGGGCTCATGGAGTGAGATCAATAAGAGCGGTCCTGCTGATCCGATCAGCCGCAATTATTTGAGTCTGGCTATTGAGCACGGAACCGCTGTGAGTTCCGGGAGTTATGAATATGTATTGCTGCCGGGCAAAACGTCCGAACAGACTGCTGCGTATGCAGCGAGCCCGGATATTCAGGTGCTGGCTGCAACGGGACGTGTTCATGCCGTCAAGGAAAGCAAACACGGCGTAACTGGCATTAATTTCTGGGATGCAGGCTCTTTCCAGCAGGTGACGACCGATCACCCCATCTCTTACATCATGAAGGAGAACGGCGATATGCTGACGATTGCAGTGGCTGAGCCGACGCAGAAGCAAACGAGGGTGGTCGTTGATGTGGATAAGAGCGGACTGCAAGTGCTGGCTCAAGATCCAACCGTGACTGTGCTTCAGATGTCACCCTCTATCCGGCTCGCTATGGATACACAGGGATCTGCGGGCAAGAGTCATACAATTACGCTGAGGCTTGATCCGACTTAAATGAATGTAAGCAGGATCTAGTTCATGGGGAGGGGGCAGGACCATGTGGAAAGCCGCAATTGAGGATGCTTTGGTTAAAATCAAAGACAATACGAAGAGATTCGGAGATCATTTTCCGCACGTCAGCTTCAATGGCAAATACGGTCTGAATCCGAATGAGGATTGGACCAACGGATTCTGGAGTGGAATGTTATGGCTTGGCTATGAGTATTCCGGCGATGAAGCTTACCGTGAGACGGCTCGCCGCACCGTCCAAAGCTTCAAGCGGCGAATGGAGTCCCATCGCGTTCTGGATCACCATGATATCGGTTTCCTGTATACCTTATCCTCACAGGCACAGTGGATGGTGGAACGCGATGAAGAAGCCAGGGAATTGACACTGCAAGCGGCGGATGTACTCATGCGCCGCTGGCGTCCTAACGGACAGTATCTTCAGGCATGGGGATTGCCTGAAGATCCTCAGCACGGCGGACGAATGATCATCGATTGCCTTATGAATCTGCCGCTGTTGTTCTGGGCTTCCCAACAAACAGGGGATGAACGCTACCGCGAGGCTGCCATCAAGCAGGCGAATCAGAGCCGTCGTTATCTGGTGCGCGGAGACGATAGCTCGTATCATACATTTGTGTTTGATGTAGAGACGGGAGAAGCGATGGGTGGAGCGACACATCAGGGCTATACGAACGGATCGACCTGGTCCCGCGGTCAAGCGTGGGGCGTGTACGGGTTCGCACTGGCATACCGCTATACGGGGAACCCGCTCTACCTGGATACGGCAAAGCGCATGGCGACTTATTTCATTCGGCACCTTCCAGAGGATCATGTGGCGTACTGGGATTTTGACGTTCCCATGGAGAAGGATACGTACCGTGACAGCTCGGCTTCTGCCATCTTTGCGGCGGGAATGGTTGAACTGATCAGTCATCTGGATGCTGGAGATCAGGACCGTGCGGAATTCGAGGAGAAGCTGAGGCTGACGCTGGAATCACTTGTGTGCCATTATTCAACGATTGGCGAACAAGACGCCGAAGGATTACTGAAGCATGGAGCCTATTATGTGAGAGGAAATACAGCGCCGGACGATTTCATGATATGGGGCGACTATTTCTATCTGGAGGTCTTGATGCGCATGGATCGAGGCATCAAGGGATACTGGTACGAATAGGTGGATATAACGAAATGATGAGGTAAACATGACAACATTAGCATTGTTATTAGTAATAGCGTCGGGCTTCACGCATTCCATATGGAACTTGTTTGCGAAGCGAAGCATCAATAAAGACGTGTTTCTGTGGTTAATCAACATCCCTTGTTTCATTCTGCTGACCCCCGTCGTTGTGGATTGGTTTATGAACCATACCATCCCTTTACGGGGCTATATTCTCATCTTACTATCGATTTTACTTCAGAGCGGATATTTCCTGCTGTTGTCCAAAGCGTACCAGCACGGAGAAATTTCACAGGTGTATCCGATTATGCGCGGTACCGGAGCGCTCCTGGTTCCTCTTCTCAGTGTCATGATCTACAATGAAGAGCTCTCCGTTTACGGCTGGGCAGGACTTGGACTTATCATTTTCGGTTTGATCCGGATCGGCGGGTTTAAGCTGAATCGAGCGCTGCTGAAGGACAGCCAGTACGTAAAGGGGCTTATGTTCGCCTTTGGAGTCGGCTTGTGCATTACAGGCTACACCCTTACAGACAAACTCATTCTGGAATATATTTCGCCGCTTGCTCTGCTGGGATTATGTAACATCGGTTACATGCTGGTGCTGACAGCCCCGGCACTCCGTTCGAAGAAGATCAGGGAAGAATGGAGAAGCAATGCCGTGGCACTGGTGGTGGGATCCATCTTGTCACCTGGGTCTTACCTGTTGTTCTTATATGCCATGAATCTGGGGCCGCTGTCCCATCTTTCACCCATTCGCGAAATCGGAACCGTGTTCGGGACATTGCTGGGCATTCTGATTCTGAAGGAACAACAAGGCAGATTACGGATCGTCATGTCGATTGCGATAACGGCAGGCATTATCATGATTGGAACGCTTGGATAGCACGAAAGTGATCGTCCTTCCTAATAACGTGAGTGACATGCAGCGAAGGATGATGCATGCTGTCGTAACTCGGTTAACGAAGAGACTTGAGGTTACGAGGATCAGATCTTTATGTTATAGATATTTTGGGGCAGGAAGGTGAATGAGAAATGAGCAGGGGACGCTTATCTGTTACGATGGAGAGTTTGACGGAGTTTTTTTCGATTGAAGTAGAAGAGGACCAGCAGTGGCTTGCATTGCGTTTGCATTTTGAAGTGGAGCAGTCTTGGGCAAGGGCATACTTGTGGGATGCCGAGCATGCATTACGCTTCTGTTTTCTCGATGGCGGAAACGAACGTCTGATTATAGTACATGAACAGCCTGAATCTACCAGTCCGATCGCCATACCAGGACCGATTATGCCGGGAACATGGAGACTGGAGCTCAGCGCGAACCCAGGTAAACAGGTGGAGGCAGAGTGGGAAACAGGCAGCGGTACTCTGCCAGAGCCATATCAGTCGGAACAACTGCAAGGGGACCGGGAATATTGGAGTTCGGGAGGAGAACATGCCGGCTTTGTGCTGGATCGTTACGACTGGAAGAAGATATGGCAGGAAGGGAGCCGTTGGTACAAGGGGGATTTTCATACGCATACGGTGCTGTCCGACGGCAAGATGACCCAGAGGATGAACCGGGAACAGGCAGTCAAGCAAGGGTTGGATTTCTTCACGGCCACGGATCACAACGTGCTCTCGACTTCCTGGCCGATTGGAGACGTGCTGGTTATTCCAGGCGTGGAAATCACGGCGGGAGATGGTCACTGGAACGCGCTTGGTCTGCGGCAGTGGATGGATTGGCGTTCTTCCGCAGCAGACGGTGGGTTGACTACACAGCAGGGTATGGACCGGCTGATGAAGGAAGCAGCGGAACAGGGAGCTGTATGCTCCATCAATCATCCCATGCTGGTTCCATGGGCGTGGCAGTACGGGGAAACCTCATTAAGCGCTGTTCACTCGATCGAAATATGGAACGATCCAACCTATTCGCCGAATCCGGTTGCAGCGGAGAAAGCGTTGGAATTGTGGAGTGTTTGCTGGAATGCAGGGCATAAGCTGACGGGGATTGGCGGGTCTGACTCTCATATGCTCCCTACGGAACGTTATGAGGACTGCGATATGCCTTCCTTGATCGGTGACCCGGCGACCTATGTCTGGTGTGAGCACCTATCGGCGGAGTCTGTTCTGGAGGGGGTGCGCCGCGGTCACGTATACGTATCACGGGGGCCCGTCCTTGAGGCTGCGATTCGGGCAGGCCGTGATGAATATCGGTTTGGCAGTGACATGTCCGCTGCCTTTGCAGGCAAGGATGCAGCAGAGGATAACCGTATGATTTACTGTACGCTGCGTATAACAAGCGAGGCGAATGTTCAAGTCGCGCTGGTTCATAACGGCAGGATTGATTCTTCCCAAGCAGCTGTGTCAGCTCAAGAGGAAGGTCAGCCTATTATACTGGAATGGGCGATCCCATGGGAATCGGAAGGTTACCATTGGTACCGGTTCGATATCCGTGATGAAGCGGGACAGCTTCTTGCGTTCACGAACCCGGTCTATCACGGCTCTAAACAGCCACAGCCCATGACCTGGAGTGAACTTATAACACGCGCCGACCTGTCCGAAATCTGAAACCCTTAACAGGGTGATTATAGGTCTAACAATATTATAACTAGAGGGTGTCCCAAAAGATCTTAAATCTTGCGAGATGCCCTCTTTGCACGAATTTGTTCTGAATCGAGTTATACAAAGTGAATTAGAGCTTACTTATGGGACAGCCCCTGTGAAAAAATGTATATATTTCATCAGTTCTGCTATTCCTTTCAATTGCAATAATAGTTGATTGTTCAGATTTTCCAAAGCCAACTGAAAGGAACGTTCGATGTTGCCATAGTTTTGTGTGTCTAAATCATTTAATAACTTCTTCATATTTTCTATATAATAAACGGTTTTTCTCAAACTGCTTATGACCAGTATTTTACGCAGTTCAGGGATGGAGAACATTCTGTAACCGTTCTCTTTGTTTCTCTCTGAATGGACTAACCCTTCATATTCCCAATGACGGATAGCTGATGTATTTACTCCCGATATTTTTGCAGCCTCTCCAATACTCATCCATTCATTTAATTTTACATTTTTATATTTAGTAAAATCAGTGTTTTGAATCATGCCCAGTATTTCTTCCACTCGCTGTTTCTCCACTTGTATATGGAATTGCTGTTCATTCACTAACCAAAGGGCTTCTTCAAACCTTCCGTGTTTAATCATTCTCATGACTTCGTAAACCATGGGGGTGTCATATCCTTTTAACAAGGCCCTAATGGCAGTAAAAGCTTGGAAGTGTATCGATTTATAGTAACGGTGATTACTTTTTGTTCTCGGTACAACAGGAATGAGGTCTTGTTCTTCGTATCTTCTCAGAGTTGTTGTACTAACATTTAAGATATTTGCAATTTGTTTAGGGGTATATGATTCCATTTATTAACTCCCTTTTTAAAGTAGAACCTTCAAGTGCTACAATAACATATTTTTCATAAAGTCCTAATACAGGAAGGGGAAAAACTGAAAAACTGAAAGATTGCATGAATGTTATATGATATTCGTATAACAAATTAAGGAGTGATCGAAATGGAGAAGATCATAAAGCTGATAGATGAATCCGAATTGAAGGTTGGTTTAGTTGGAAATCCCAACTCTGCAACAATCATGCTCCCGGTTGCTAAAGAATCCGTTTATGGACAAGAAGCCGAAAACTTAAAGTTGTGGGGAGTAGACCCTGAATTAGGAAAACATTTTATCGAGGGACTCGCGGACAAGTTTCAGATTTTATATTTTGACTATGAAGGACATCGTATGCAGCATCCGGTCCCAGAGAATCTCACACCTGAAAATATAGTAAAAGATCTGTTGACTATTGTTGATGAAATGAACGTTAAGAGGTTTAGTTATTATGGTTATTCTTGGTTAGCTTTAGTTGGATTACAATTAGCCATTCGGACGGATAGACTAGAAAGCTTAATCATGGGTGGTTTTCCGGCAATAGACGGTCCCTATAAAGAGATGATGGTGGTGACAAATAAAACATACGAACAAGCTTTGAATAATCAAAATTCTCCTGTTATTGATGAACAAGACCAGAGTAGTCCAGAAAAGGTTGATTGGGATCACATCCAGGTAAAGATCAACCCCAATCAAACGAAACAGTTTGTTACAATGTACGAAAATTTGATGGAATTTGATGATCGAGAAATTCAACATAAATTGGTTATTCCGAGATTGGCGTTTGCTGGGGAAAAAGACACCATTGTCTATGGAGAAAACTTTGGCAGTGTTACAGTTGATATTATCGGTATCCTTCAAAAAAATAAACAAGAGTTAGAACACCTTGGATGGGATGTAGAAATCTTAAAAGGAAATGATATGGATCACACCAAAGCTATGCAGCCTAACACGGTTCTTCCATTGGTAATGCCCTGGTTGATAAGAAATTTGAATATAACTCGTTAAACTTAGCGATTCGATACCCTAATTCCGATAGAGTGCACCGTAAGAGGATAGACAACTAGAAAGCAAAGAATCCCGTGTGATGGACGCCTTGCACGGGACTTTGTTATAGTTAACCTAATGGGATTTTTTCGGGAGGGAACAGATGAAGCCTATTAATAAACTTAGCATACAAGACGATTTCGTCGGCTTTTACTTGTTAAAAGAGTTGAATATGAGACAGACCAGCGGCACGCCCCCAAAAGATTATTTTGATATTGTGCTCTCGGATGCCAGTGGTCAAATATCCGCCAAGTACTGGGATGTGACCATTCAGGATAAAGAAACGTTCTTGCCCATGCAATTAGTTAAGATTCAGGGAACCGTTCTGAGCTACCGGGATCAGCCTCAAGTCAAGATCAGCCGAATCCGGAAGGCATCCGAGGAGGATGGTGTTTCGTTGACTGACTTTGTGAGGGCTGCACCGATACGCCCCGTTGATCTGTTACATACGATTAAACTGACGATGAATGAGATTACGGAGCCGCAGATAAGAACAATCGTGCAGTATTGCGTGGCGAAGGTGGAGGAGAAGCTGATGCATTATCCTGCTGCGAAAACCTATCATCATGCCTACTTTGCCGGACTTGCCTATCATATAGTGCGCATGCTGGAGATAGGCGATTTCATCTGCAAGCAGCGGCCATTTCTGAAGCCTGACTTCATCAAGGCGGGCATTATTCTTCATGATATCGCAAAGCCGGAAGAGATGATTGCACAGATGGGCATCGTAACGGATTACAGCAACCAGGGCAAGCTGATCGGACATATCGCCCTCGCCTCCAACTGGATTGTGGAGGCTGCGCTTCAGAACGAGATCCCGCTTGAATCCGAAGTGGTCCTGGGCTTGCAGCATCTGGTGCTGTCTCATCATAATCTGGGAGAGTGGGGGAGTCCGGTTCAGCCGCAAACGGCAGAAGCCGTTGCGCTGCATCACATCGACCTGCTGGACGCCAAGCTGCAGATGGTAGAGGATGCCCTGGATACAACGGTTGAGACGGAGCCGTGGACACCGATGATCCGTGGACTCGACAATAAGGCGATTTACCGTTTGAAGGCATGATGATGGCTGGAGAACACTAGTAATCTGAGCCATCAGATTGGTCGTAAATGCACTCAACAACTAATGTGAACGCAATTCAGTCAAGTAACATATGGTATATGGTCATTTGACTAATTGAGAACATGTTGCGGAGGGAACAAATTGATGCATTACAACGACCGTCTAGTGATGCCACACCCCATTCTTCTAGAGGCCAGGCAAGTGGCTCCTAATCAGATTGTAATGATGTATGATAAGCAAACTGATTTAGCATCAGCGACTACTATTTCTAATTACTGGATTAGAAGTAATATGGAGAGTCCAACGGGTATAGCAAGCGTAGGAATGGGCGATGCACTTACAACGGCAAATTCAATACGCCCTGAAATGGGAATGATAACACCTGCTGACCATACAGGTATGAGGTTTGTTATGACATTTAGAGGGAATGCAGTGCCAGGTATCCTATACGTAGTGCTTCCTTGTTTTGTTAATTTGGAGGGAATGGCAGGTTATATGGGGGCTAACTGGGGACCCTCTAGCAGAAATGCATTTATCGGAATGTAGGTTCTCGTGCTTGGACAATAACCAACTATTCGCTTCAATCGGATCCCTTGCGGCTTGATTAGGATACGGCTTGCAAATCCTGTGTATCAAGGGCAGAAGGTGAATGTTCGTTCCTGACAGGAGGGACCGGCCATTTAAATCTTTGCTGCATCAAAGCAACTGAGCGTTAAATAAAACTCTTGCATATCCGTACTGACTGTAATACAATGCATCTAAATTAACTAACACGATATGTTAAAACAAGCGATGATGGAAAGAGTAAGCGAAATAACGTTCCTGACAGGAAAGGGCTGCCACCGACTGAGAGCGCCCGGGCGAAGGTTTTTGGCTGAAGTTCATTCCGGAGCTGGTATTCTGATCGTTTGCAATGCAGTGTGTGCAGGCTGTAGGATTACCCGTAACCCTTGCGTTAAGAGGTTCAAGTGAGATGTGTTTGTCTTTTTTTTTCAGCATATCTAATAAGGGTGGTACCACGACTCCTCGTCCCTTTCCGGGCGGGGGGTCTTTTTGTTTTTTATATATCAGATAAATGAGAGGGAGAGATTCTGTATGAGTCAAGGACGTTTGGAACAATTAAGATCGGAGCTCGATTCCGTAAACCTACAACTGCTGGAGCTGCTGTCTGAACGGGCGCGGATTGCCCAGGAGATCGGTCAGGAGAAAGAGAAGCAGGGAGTGCCCGATTTTGATCCGGTACGCGAGAAAAAAATGTTGGATACTCTGGTTGAGTTTAACCAAGGTCCTTTTGATAATGAGACGGTGCGTCATTTGTTCAAACAGATATTCCAGGCATCATTAAAGCTGCAGCAGGTCGATCACAAGAAACATCTGCTGGTCAGCCGGAAGAAGAAACAGGAAGATACACTCATTCAGCTGGGGAACACGATCATCGGCGGCGGCACGCCAGTGATGATTGCAGGGCCATGCTCGGTCGAGAGTTATGAGCAGGTGCGCCAGGTAGCGGCTGCCCTGAAGGAGGCGGGCATTACCGTGATGCGCGGGGGCGCGTTCAAGCCGAGAACATCGCCTTACGATTTTCAGGGATTGGGTGTAGAAGGCTTGAAAATTCTGAAGGAAGTGGCCTCCGAGTTCGGGTTGAAAACGATCAGTGAAATCGTGGATCCTGCTCACATCGAGCTTGCGTGCGAATATATTGATGTCATTCAGATCGGCGCCCGGAACATGCAGAACTTTGAACTGTTAAAAGCAGCCGGAGACGTCCAAACCCCGGTTCTGCTAAAACGCGGTCTTGCAGCTACGATCGACGAGTTCGTGCATGCTGCGGAATACATCGTATCCCGCGGCAATACGCAGGTGATGCTGATTGAACGCGGCATCCGGACGTATGAGAAGGCGACCAGAAACACGCTGGACATTTCGGCAGTGCCGATCCTGAAACAAGAGACGCATCTTCCGGTGCTGGTGGATGTGACACATTCCACGGGCCGTAAGGACATCCTGGCTCCATGTGCCAGAGCCGCGCTTGCAGCAGGTGCAGACGGAGTCATGGTTGAGGTTCATCCCGATCCGGCTACGGCATTGTCCGATGCGGCGCAGCAGCTGAATATTCCGGAGTTCCATGATTTCCTAGCCAATGTGAAGAAGTCGGGACTGTTGTAATTAAAGCGCACGCTTGCAGGTCCATGGAAGATTAAGGGTTGAAAGAAACGAAATGAACCTCGTCACTTCTTACAGGGCGAGGTTCATTGCTGTTTCGATGGCGTATGATTACATTTCAGACATAGGGTGCGGGGACTGCTCAGGGGGAGAATAGCGTGATACGGAAGAATAAATGGGGAATATTGGATGACAGGAGGTGATGATCGTGATTGATTTTGAATGGTATAGAAGCTTTTGCAGCATATACAAGTTTAATATCCAACAAACTGTACTTGGCATATCAAACCAAACATAGACATCTGCCCCAGCTTCATGCAACGATGTCTCGAATAAGGGATCATATATAAATATTTTTATGTATAATGCGATATTTCATAATTTGTTTTATATATTGGACTGCCATTAGAATGAGGATAACTTGTTAAGGGTTATTCGTAGGAGGCGTTCATAGCAGAGCGATGCGGTCATTCATACGGCGGATTCGGACCATCGTCTCGCTGTGGAGACCTTTATATCGGCTTTGCGCGGCAGCGGTAAACCCTTTTTGCATACGTCCGGGTCCAGTGTGGTCGGCGATGATGCCAGGGGAGATGCTGTCAGTGAGCAAATTTATGATGAAGAGACACCTTTCACGCCGATGGATACCCGGGAAGATCGCGTAGCAATCAACAACCAGGTGCGCAGAGCCGGAATAGACGAAGCGGTCCGAAGTGTCGTAATCGTTCCTTCCATGATATATGGAGAGGCGCTTGGATTGCCGACAGACAGTGACCAGCTGCCTCAAATCATTCGGAAATCCCGTGAGGTAGGGGCAGGCGTTCATGTCGGAAAAGGCGTCAACCGCTGGTCCAACGTCCATATTCGGGATTTGGCGCAGCTATATCTGCTGGCGCTTACGAAAGCTCCGTCTGCGTCTTATTTCTTCGCTGAAAACGGAGAGGAATCCTACGGGGATATCGCCATAGCTGTCAGTAAAGCGCTCGGGTTCGGCGGAAAAACGGTCTCTTGGTACGCTGAGGATGCGATCGCTGAGCTAGGGGATTGGGCGCGGTTCGCTATCGCTTCCAACAGTCGTGTGCGTGCGGTTCACGCACGGAATTTACTCGGCTGGAAGCCCGCAGAGGAATCATTGCTGGACTGGATAGAGATTCATTTAAAATAAGCTTTTTTAACCCAAACGGCAGAAATGCCGTTTTTTTTGTCGTTTTGGCTCAGGTGGATGTAACGCTAGCTTAGGAAAACACATGCGATCAGAAGAAGAAAGTACATGTTAATGGACGGGATATAGAGAGTTATGAAAACGTTTTAAAAATTCGGTGGATCCGACCCTGGGGTTAGGGCACTCGATTGTTATGAAGGAGATGGGCAAGCAGCATAAATCCGAGGGATTCATTTAGAAGAGCATCATGGCAAGTATTCTGCGAGAAATAGGGAAGGAAGCGATGTCGATGAGAAAAAATGGGGTTTGGTAATGAGGAGTGCGCTGATCGCCGTTGCGGCGGTCGGCTGTAATGGGACAAAGGAGGAGATGGCGTGGAATCAGGCGTTGCGGCTGATGGCAAGCTGTAGGGCCGGAACATGTTGGGGCCATCCTGCTGTACTCAATACGATATGGCATCAAGTCGTTCCGAAATAACATTTGACATATCGATGATTCTCGATATAATGATACGTATGAAACCAATAGAAGTTTTTAAAGCGTTGTCGAATGAATCGAGGCTCGAGATATTGCAGTGGCTCAAGGAACCGGAACAATATTTTACGCCCCACGAAGGGATTGATATGAGAGAAATCGGGGTATGTGTAAGCCAGGTGACTGAGAAGCTGAATATGACGCAGTCCACCGCATCGCAATATTTATCCATTCTGCATCGGGCGGGCCTGATCAAGACGGAGCGGTTAGGGAAATTTACGTATTATAAGCGGGACGAAGAAGTCATTCGTGAAATCGGTGAGTATTTGAAGCAGGAAATATAGCACAAGAACTGAATGCTTCCTTAAGAAATAAGGAATATTCAGTCTTGTTTTGCATTACATATCTACATATTACGATATGTATTTTTATTAGTTAAAACATCGATAATTTGCGATATATAAATATATTAAAGAGGTGGAATCATGACTGGTGTTTGGAAAGTTTATTTTTTGGCTATCGTCAGCTTTTTAGTAGGAACGTCGGAATATATTATATCTGGAATTTTGGATAAAATCGCGGATTCATTAGGGATTACGATTACCGCCGCAGGCCAGCTGATCACGATATTTTCTTTGGTTTACGCCATTCTGACCCCTATTCTTATGGCACTGACAGCCAAGGTGGAGAGAAGAAAGCTGTTGGTTTATTCATTAGGCATCTTTGTGATTGCCAATGTGTTGTCCTATACACTTCCGGGGTATATTCCGTTTGTTTTTGCGCGCGTTCTTATGGCGATGGGTGCAGGCATGGTCGTTGTCACCGCGCTCGGAATTGCCGCCCAAATCGCGGCTCCTGGCAAACAGGCTAGTGCGATCGCGACGGTAATTATGGGGTTCACAGCTTCACTCATCATCGGCGTCCCTCTGGGACGTGTGGTGGCTGCCGCTTTTGGTTGGAAGTCGGTGTTCGGGTTTATTGCCATCCTGGGGCTGATCTCGATGTTTGTTCTATACAAGGCAATCCCAATAACCAAAGGAGATGCACCGGTCCCGTTACTCAAGCAGTTCGCGCTGCTCAAGAAGCCTAAAGTGGCCCTCGGGTTGGCGATCACGTTCTTTTGGCTGGGGGGATATTCCGTTGCCTATACGTACTTGTCTCCCTATCTGCTTATGGTCAGCGGTTTGAATGAAAGCTGGATTAGTGCAGCGCTATTCGCTTTTGGCTTAGCCAGCCTCATGGGTTCCCAATTTGGGGGATTCAGCACGGACCGGTGGGGAGTTTCTTCCACATTAACCGGAGGTATGATGCTGCATATTCTTGCCTTAATCGCTCTTACTTTTACCCATGCAGCTTCATCAGTCATTCCCGTGTTAGTCATCCTTGTTGTCTGGTCGTTAGCCGCTTGGTCCAGCGGTCCGGCGCAGCAGTTTAACCTGGTCCAGCTGGAGCCGAACTCCTCCGGTGTCATGCTTGGGTTGAACCAATCGATGATGCAGCTGTCCATGGCTGCCGGTGCAGGAATCGGGGGAGTTGCCGTAGAACAGATCTCCTTATCGTCCATCACCTGGATCGGGGCAGTTGGTGTTGCTGTTGCCATGGCAGCGTCATTTGTATTGTTCCGGTTAGGCAAGGAGAAAAGCCCTGATCATGCTGCGCTTGAGACTTAAATGATATCCCTGTCAGCTTCCCTTCCAGATTACCGATCCTGACATATACAGCAGCGGCATTGTCGCTGCTCCGGAATACAGGAATACAGGAATCCGGGAGACGCCGACGCCAACGCCAACATTCCTCCTCTTGCCAGTTCAATGATGGAGTGGGGGTCACCATTCCAGAGATGGTCGACAGCCATCCAAGCATGCCCCGGACCACGCACCATGAGTCTAGCTTGTCATCAGTGGAACAGTGTCAATTTGACGCCCCCAACCGGCAAAGTTTATGCTATGATCATGGATGGAGAAAAATTTGGTTCCAAATTTTGTGGAGGAGGAAGTGCGATTGGCTAAGCTTAAAGATATCGCCGAGCGGGTCGGGGTATCCATATCTACGGTATCGCGGGCAATCAGCAATGATGCCAGCCGTCCGGTCAGCGAAGAAACCAAGCAGAAAATCCGGGAAGCGGCACTTGAACTTGGTTACAAGCTACATGAACCGTCCAGACACGCTAATGAGAACAACGGCACAGCGGCCAAGCGGATTGCATGTATCGTTCCCCAGCACCTGATGGATGATCACCCTTATTTCTCAACGGTATTAGCCGGTTTTCATAAAAAAATGGAGGAGCTCGGGCAGCCTCCAGCTATCGTTCGCACATGCGAGGAAGTGGGCGATGCGGAAAAAATACGGCTGATGCTGAGGGAGACAGGAGCCGAGGGGATTGTTGCCATCAGCTGGTACGACGAAGAACTGTTTGAACTGATACAGCAGAATGGTGTTGCAATCATGGGCGTAAGCCTGAACGATGAAAGGCTGACCGTGCCTGTTGTTGACTGTGACCGCATTCTATCGGCAAGGGCCGCAGTACGTCACTTGATTGATCAAGGACATACGCGGATTGCTTATATCGGAGGGCCCGCCTATTCCAAACAGATGGAGAGCGAAGAACGGTTTGTTGGATATAAATTTGCCATGCTTGAAGCGAACCTGCAGCTGCAGGGGGAGTGGCTGATGAATACAGGATGGAATGTGGATCGAAGCTTCAGCAAGATGTCCGAGCTTCTGGAACGGCTTCCGAAGGCGGAATGGCCCACTGCTGTTTTTTGTGCCAGTGACATGCTGGCTATACCTGCGATGCGTGCCGTTGTTGAGAATCATGGCAGCATACCGGAGGATATTGCGATTGTGGGGATGGACAATATCGATGTAGCCCAGTACACTACACCGCCGTTAACCTCCGTTTCCGTGCCCAAATACGAAATCGGCAGAGTAGCTGCCAAATCCATCGTGGATTATTTAGACGGACATTTTCCGATGGCGACCAAAATATTGCTGCCGGGTTCTCTAGTCGTTCGAGAATCCTCTCACTTCACCAGAAATTAATTTTCACATCAAAAGTTAGATTTATTAACGTTATATGATAGTTATAACTCATTAAGCAGCGGCCAGTAGCAAAATTGGCTGCTGCTTTTTTGCTTTTTCTCACCAAAACGAGAAAAAGTTTGCGCCAAAACAATCCAAAAAAATGTTTGACAATACAAAATCTCTATATTATTATGAGTGAAATTGCTGAGATATTTGGAGTGATTTCTCCATTTGGAATCGAAGTGGAATAATCTTCGTATCACTACATTGAATTTTTGATTGCGTTTTCATTTCTTTTATATAAGGATATATAAAAATTTATCCAAATTCCTTCCGTTGATATTACATGTTCTTTATTGCAAGGGAACATGTCTCCTATATGCCAATTTGTCTCCAAATAAAATCCAAAAAAAAGAGCTTAATAATCCAAAATTTATACAGTTTATATGTTGCAACATCCGTTTATTCGGATTTTATTTATAGATCTACCCCACGTTAATATATATGACATATATTCGCCCGAATAACCGCAATCCATCCATCGGTGGCTGTTGGCGGTAGCTTCGCAGCATGGCTGATTACAGAAAGATAAGGGGGAATCCATCAACGATTATTACGCTACAAGAAATTGACTAATACATACCCGAGGTGATGCTAAATTGGCTAAAACAACCGTACAGCCCGCAGTACAAGCGGTAACCGAAACGAAACGCAGCCCCTTCAAGTGGAATCGCATCTTGCGGAATTGGCAGCTTTATATTCTGATTTCTCCGGTCATCGCCTATTACATCCTGTTCCAGTACGTTCCGATGTACGGTATCCAAATCGCCTTTAAGGATTTCATAGCAACACAAGGGATTTGGGGCAGTCCATGGGTTGGATTCGAGCACTTTGACCGGTTCTTCAACAGCTATTATTTCTGGCGATTGATCAAAAATACGCTAGGCATCGGTTTATACAGCCTTGCCCTCGGTTTCCCGATCCCTATCATTCTGGCTTTGCTCATGAACGAGGTCCGAGCCGAACGATTCAAGAAATTCGTGCAGACGATTACGTACGCTCCCCATTTTCTGTCTACCGTGGTTGTTGTCGGAATGATGATGATTTTTCTGTCGCCCCGTTACGGTATCATCAATCATTTCATTGAAATGTTTGGCGGCCAGCCGATCAATTTCATGACCGAGCCTTCCTGGTTCAAGTCGCTATACGTTCTGTCGGATGTATGGCAGACCATGGGCTGGAGCTCCATCATTTATTTGGCCGCCCTCGCCGGCATTGACAACCAGCTGCATGAAGCTGCGCGGGTTGATGGCGCCACGCGGCTGCAGCGCATATGGCATATTAACATCCCCGGCATCATGCCGACGATTATTATTCTTCTCATCCTGAACATGGGCAGCATCATGGGCATCGGTTTCGAGAAGGTGCTCCTGATGCAAAACAATCTGAATATGGAAAGCTCCGACATTATTGCCACCTATGTTTACCGAATGGGGATCCAGAATGCCGAGTACAGCTTCTCTGCAGCTATCGGTTTGTTCAACTCCATCATCAACTTTGTCTTGTTGGTTGTTGTGAACTTTATTTCGAGGCGTGTGAGCGAAACAAGTCTTTGGTAAAGAGGGGAGCTTAATGAACCATGCAAATTGAATCCAGAGGGGACCGAATTTTCAATATCATCAACTATACGATCCTGATCTTGGTTACCATCATCGTCATGTACCCGCTGGTGTTTGTGCTCAGCGCATCGTTCAGCGATCCGCAGACGGTGCTCCGGGGCGAGATGCTGCTGTGGCCAAAGGGAGTCAACCTGAACTCTTACGTAAAAATATTTCAGAACAAGGATATTATCAGCGGCTTTACCAACACGCTGGTGTATACGTCGCTCGGGACGTTCATTAACCTTGCGATGACCATTCTTGCGGCCTATCCGCTGTCCCGGAAGGATTTTGTAGGCCGGAATGCCATCATGGCCATGCTTGTCTTTACCATGTTTTTCAGCGGTGGTCTGATTCCGACGTACTTGCTGATCAAGAACCTCGGCATGCTGAATACGCTGTGGGTCATGATTATCCCGAATGCGGTGTCCATCTGGAACATTATCATTATGCGGACCTTCTTCCAGCAGTCCATACCGGGCGAGCTGCAGGAGGCCGCGACCATCGATGGATGCTCGAACATCAAAATATTAACCCGGATCATTCTGCCGCTGTCCATGCCGATTATCGCAGTAACCATTCTGTTCTATGCGGTCGGTCACTGGAATGCTTTTTTCAATGCGCTGCTGTATCTGTCGGACAAGGATAAATTTCCGCTGCAGCTCATTCTGCGCGAAATTTTGATTCAGGGGCAAACGAATGACATGGTCAAAATGTCAACTGAATCCGCGATCAAGCAGCAAAGAGAGGTGGAAGGGATCAAATACGCGGTGCTGGTCGTGGCCAATATTCCGGTGCTGGCGCTTTATCCGTTCCTGCAGCGGTATTTTGTCAAAGGCGTTATGATTGGGGCCATCAAAGGATAATTCCTTGAATGGATAATGAGGAAGGAACATGAAAAGGGGAGGATCAGGGATGAAGCTGAAGCAATGGGGAAGTCTTCTGTTAACTTGCATGTTGTCGGTATCGCTGGTGGTGGGCTGCAGCTCGAAGGGTTCGGGGGGAGCGTCAGAATCGGATTCGGCGGAAGGTGGGGCGAAGGTTAATGAGACGGGATTTCCGATAGTCAATGACAAGATCACGGTGACCGGTTTTGCCGGAAAGTTCTTTGCCAACGCCGACTGGAATAGCATCAAGCTCTGGCAGGAATATGAGAAAACGACGAATATCCAGGTAAAGTGGGACACGGTGCAAAAGGATAATTTGGCAGAGAAGCGCAACCTGCTGCTTGCCGGTGGTGATTACCCGGAAATGTTCTACGCCTCTGCCTTCCCGAGGGCTGACTTGCTGAAATACGGCAAGCAGGGTGCTTTTATCCCGCTGAATGATCTGATCGATCAATATGCCCCGAACTTCAAGGCGCTGATGGAGAAGTATCCGGTTATCGAGAAGGGAATCACGATGCCGGACGGCCATATTTATGGGCTGCCGACGCTGTATGATCCGGAATTCCGTTCCGTGCTGTACGGAACGCCATGGGTGAATTCGGAGTGGCTGACCAAGCTTGGGCTGGACGAACCGCAAACGCTGGATGATTTTTACGATATGTTAAAAGCATTCAAAGAGAAGGACCCGAACGGAAACGGCCAGAAGGATGAATATGCCTGGGGTGGAGTCAAGACCACTGGTATTGTGAATTATTTGCGCGGGTCGTTCGGTCTCAATTATAACGGAACCTCCAATATTAACGTGGATACCGATCCGGAGAGTGGTAAGGTTCGGTTCATCCCGTCTGATCCGCGTTACAAAGAACTGCTTCAGTATGTGAACAAGCTGTATAAGGATGGCCTGCTGGAGCAGGATATCATGTCCGTTCAAAGCACGGAGGTGGATGCAAAGGGAACGGAGGGGCTGCTGGGCGTAGTCGATAACGTGGATCCGGTCGCCATTTACAACCAGAAGGGCTATGTGGGGCTTCCGGTACTGAAGGGTCCGCACGGCGATCAGATGTTCAGTGCTACAGGCTCACCGCTGGGCAATATCGGAATGTTTGTCCTGACAGACAAAGCGAAGAGTCCGGAGGCGCTGGTCCGTTGGATGGATTATTTCTACAGCGATGAAGGGATCCGCATGTTCTTCATGGGCTGGAAAGACGAGACGTACACGGAGGATGCAAACGGCAATGTGGAATACGTGGACGATATTAAGAATAACCCGGACGGACTTAATCTGGACCAGGCGGTAGGGCAGTATCTGATTTGGCCTGGGGGATACTATCCAGGTTTTGTGGCGCAGAAGTATTTTAAAGGAGCGGAGGGCTTGCCGACATCTGTAGAGAACGCCAAAAAAGCGGAGCCCTATGTCATACCTCAAGACAAGGTTTGGCCGCCGTTTAACTTTACAGCCGATGAACAGTCCGAGCTTACCAGCATTCAGACCGACATTAATACGTACGTGGATGAGATGAGGGATAAATTCATTGCCGGCAATGAGTCTTTTGATAACTGGGACCAATATGTAGCTACCCTGCAAAAAATGGGATTGGACCGCTATCTGGCCATCTACCAGTCCGCGGCGGATCGATACACCGAGTGAACGAGTACCTGAACATAAAAGGAGCGACACGAAATGACACAAATCAAAGCCATATTGATCGGGGCAGGCGCGCGCGGCGCCGGGGGCTATGCACCCTATGCCCTCGATTACCCGCATGAGCTGACCTTCGTGGCAGTAGCCGAAGCTGATCCGGCACGGAGAACCCGTTTTGCGGAGAACTACGGAATTCCGCCTGAACGGTGTTATGAATCATGGGAGCCGCTGCTCGCCGAGCCGCAGCTTGCCGAAATTGCCGTCATCTGCACGCAGGACCGTATGCATTTTGGCCCGACGATGCAGGCGCTGGATAAACAGTACCATGTATTGTTGGAGAAGCCGATGTCGCCGGAACCGAAGGAATGTCTTATGATGGAGCAGGCGGCTGTTCGGAACAACAGGCTGCTGACCATATGCCATGTTCTGAGGTATACCCCTTTTTGGAGTGCCATCAAGCGCGTAATTCAGGAGGGAACGATCGGTGAGGTCGCTTCGATCCAGTTGAATGAGAACGTAGGATATTGGCATATTGCGCACAGCTTTGTACGAGGAAACTGGAATAACTCCGATAAGGCCAGCCCGATGATTCTGGCTAAGTCCTGCCATGACATGGACGTGTTGTCCTGGTTGATGGACCGGCCGTGCACACAGGTCACTTCTTTTGGCTCATTAATGCATTTCCGCGAGGAGCAGGCACCCGAAGGATCGGCCGACCGCTGCTTGGACTGTCAGGTGGAAGCCAGCTGCCCATACTCGGCTCCGAGGTTTTATCTGAGCCAGGAGTATAAGGGCTGGGCCGGGCATTTTACCCAGGAACTGACCAAGCCGAACATTATTCAGGGGCTTCGCGAAACGGACTATGGCCGCTGTGTGTACAGGAGCGACAACAATGTGGTCGACCATCAGGTCGTTAATATGGAATTTGAGGGCGGTGCCACCGCGATGTTCAGCATGTGCGGGTTTACGTATGAACAGGAGCGCAGAATCCAGATCATGGGGACACGAGGCGAGCTTCGGGGAGAGGAAGACAAAATTACGGTCTTTGATTTTCTGACAGGCCAGAAAACGGAGATAACGATCCCTTCCCAGTCCAGCGGCCATGGCGGTGGCGACAGCGGCATCGTGGCCAGTTTCCTGAACGAGGTCCGCAGCTATAACGGGCAGGAGAGTCTAACGTCGGCCAGTGCCTCCGTGAGGAGCCATCTCATTGCGTTCGCAGCCGAGAAATCGAGGCTGAATCAAGGCGAGTCCATTAATCTGAATGACTATGCACAGGAATTGATGGCAGAAGGAAATGCGGTGAAATAAGTTCATGTCCGTCATAGGGTCAATCTTCATCTAAGCATGCCTCCGACTCTGCACGGTACGTTGCGCAGTAATTGAAATTATATTAAAAAAACATCATATGAAAAATTCATAATGGATGAAAAATAAAAGAAGAAGCCTTGATCTGACGATCTATGGCTTCTTCTTTTATTTGACCTGATCAATGGACAGGCTTACTTTATAATTCCCTATCGCGCCATTAAAGTCCCGAAAAGGGACTTGCATGGCGCAATAAAATATATTCAACGCGATAAATCCTGACATACTAGATGTCAGGATTCATAATTTATCATTCAATCCAGAAGTCCAAAAAGTGTGCAAGCGCGAGGAGTGTTATCGATGAAACTTGACCGGTTGCTTGGCATTACGATGGAATTATTGACAAAAAAAAGAGTGACGGCAACCGCGCTTGCTGCCCGGTATGAGGTCTCGGTTCGTACGATCTACCGCGATGTGGACCTCATTAACCAAGCCGGCATTCCGGTTGCTTCATTTACGGGTGCGGATGGCGGGTTTGAATTAATGAGCGGTTTCTATCTGACGAGACAGCACTTCTCCATTGATGACTTTTTGGCTATCTATAATCTCTTAAAAGGCATTGAAGGAACTGCTAAGGGAAAGTACACCACCATCATGAACAAACTCGGAACCCTGCAGCCTGCCTTGTTGAACGGAGGATGTCATGAACAAATCATATTTGACATGAGCACATCGGAGCGTGAGAGAACGTGGGTTCAACCGATACTGCATGCCATGGACCGATCCAACCTTATTAAATTTACTTACACCAGCGCATCCGGCAGCTGCTCCGAACGGCAGGTAGAGCCGCTCCATCTTTACTGGGAGCAGGGCGTGTGGTATTTGGAGGCTTACTGCTTGTTCAAACAAGCGAAGCGAATCTTCAGAGTATCGCGTATATCCGCTCTTGAAGCATCCAGCGAGAACTTCCTTCCACGTGAGAACCTGGAGGAAGGCCGGGAAGAGAATAAGGCACTGGGGATTCAAGCGCATCTCCGCTTCGATTCATCCATTGGACCTCGTGTGACCGAGCAATTCCCGGAAGCTTTCATCTCCGTTGAGGGATATGTTGAAGTCCAAACTATCTTTTATACCACAGCTTATGCCATCTCGGTCATCTTGAGTTATGGCTCGAAGGTGGAGATCCTATCGCCGCCGGAACTGAAGGAAGACCTTCTGCAAGAGTTAGAGAACATACGAAATCGCTACGAAATCAAATCATGAACAGTAACCTATTTCCAAGGAGGATATTCAAAATGACTATTTTAGTGACAGGCGCTACGGGGACCGTGGGAAGGCACATTGTGAAACAACTTGTACAGCAGGGGAAGGAAGTTAGAGCGATATCGCGCAATCTACAACAAGCGAAATTACCGGCTGGCGTTCAGGTGCTTGCCGGAGATCTGAACGAGCCGGACAGCCTGGTGCCTGCCCTGCAAGGAGTCACTGCACTTCATGTGATCACATCGAGCGATGAGGCTTATGGAACCCTTCAGACCGATCCGCGGATCATTGAACTGGCAGAGCAGGCAGGCGTTAAACGGGTGACGGTACTGGTGGGTTTTGAAGAAGGGCCTGTTGAAGCAGCGCTTAGAGCGAGCGGAATGGAATGGACTTTGCTGAAGCCAGGCGAATTTATGGCGAATATCCTGGTGGATTGGAGGGAGTCGATTCGAACGGAGGAGGTTGTCCGGGAGCCGTTCGGTCATGCCTTGAGCGCTAGAATACATGAGGCCGACATCGCACGTGTTGCCGTAACGGCACTGGTTGAAGAAGGACACCATGGGCAGGAGTATTTTCTGACAGGGCCGGAAGCCCTCTCCCGTAGGGAAGCGGTTCGGATCATAAGCGAAGTGACCGGCAAAAATATTCGCTTTGAAGAGCTGACGGAGGAACAAGCGAGAGATCAATGGAGAGTGCAGGGCTACGATGAGGAATCGATAGAGTTTTTTGTGCAAATGGGGAAAAATCCGCCAGAGATCGGTTATACGGTATTGCCAACGGTGGAGCAGGTCACGGGGCGGCCGGCAGCCACGCTTGCAGATTGGGTCTCTGATCATAAGGAGGAGCTGTGAAACTTGCCATATGCCATTGAAGCCAGGAAGCTTCGCAAATCATATAACGGTATCGAGGTCGTTCAAGGCATTGATCTGCGATTGAAGCAAGGAGAGCTGCTGGCCTTGCTGGGCCCGAACGGTGCCGGAAAAACAACCACCATCCATATGCTATCAACGCTCCTGAAGCCGGATGCCGGTTCTGCGCAAGTTGCCGGATTTGATATCGTAAAAGATGCTCGAAACGTCCGGAAGAAGATTAGCCTGACAGGCCAGTTTGCAGCACTGGACGAAGGGTTGTCCGGACTTCAAAATCTAATGCTGATTTCAAGACTTTACGGGTATTCTGCGAAAACCGCCCGTTCCATAAGCGAGGAACTGATGGAATCCTTCGGGCTTGGTGAGGCGAAGGACCGCACGGTGCAGCAATATTCTGGAGGCATGCGGAGACGACTCGACATTGCGGCAAGTATCGTGACCAAGCCGGATGTTATTTTTCTGGATGAGCCGACGACGGGCCTTGACCCACAAAGTCGGATGCAGGTGTGGGACATTGTGAAGACGCTCTTGCAGCAGGGAACCACCGTGCTGTTGACAACACAATACCTGGAGGAGGCGGACCGATTGGCGGACCGGATCGCTGTCATTGATAAAGGCAGGATTATTGCGGAAGGGACTCCACAGCAGTTGAAGGCGTCCATCGGTGGCCGGACGTTGTCGATCACATTAACGGAGCAGGGAGATTGGCATAAGATCAGTGCCTTGCTGAACGATGAGCATGGGCTAAGGGTATGGCAGGGCGATCACCTGCGGTTATACAAGATTCCGGTGTTGGAAGCGAGCCTGGCCAATCAGGCCATTCATACATTGATGGAGAACGGGATTGCGATTGAAGATTTTTCCCTGAGCGAACCGAGTCTGGATGAGGTATTCCTGGCCTTGACCAGGAAAGGGGGGACTCCATGAGTTTAAGCCATCACACAAGTAATCAGGTCGGCAGCATGCTTCCTCCGCCCCACCCAGTCTCCGGCCCTCCCCATGCATTCACGGCTATCCGTATCTTCATGTGGAGAACTTGGCAGCATACGAAGAATAACGGATTTAGTCTTGTGATGGATGCGATTCTGTCACCGATTCTGCTGCTGCTCATATTTAATTATTTGTTTGGCGGAGCCATTGCCGGATCGACCGGGGTTTATATTCAATTCCTCTTGCCTGGCATTCTGATCTTAACGGTCATTCCCATGACGGTTTACAGCGGAACTACGATCTGTTCGGATATTACCAAAGGGGTATACAACCGTTTTCGAACACTGCCCTTTTGGCAGCCAGCATCCGTCATCGGTTCGATCCTTACGGACGGTCTGCGTTATGCGGTGGGCGTTATCGTTGCCCTTGGAACGGGGCTTGCGCTGGGCTTCCGTCCGGAAGGCAGCTTGATCCAAGTGATGTGCGCTGTTGTCTTCATCCTGTTGTTTGCATTTAGCGTCAGCTGGATTTTTGCGATGATTGGCGTTATAGCTAAACGTCCAGAGACGGTTTCAGGGTCCAGCATGATTGCGATATACCCGCTATTGTTCGCCAGCAACATTCTGGTGGATACGGCGACGATGCCGGGATGGATCGGGATTCTCATTGAATTGAATCCGATCAGCATAGCAGCAGCCACCGTCAGGGGGCTGATGAGCGGCACAGCAAGCATGACGGAGATTATGGCCGGTATCGGTGTTAGTGTGCTGTTTATCGCTATTTTTGCCCCGACCACGTTGTATTTATATCAGACGAAAAACCAGCGTTAAGGACGCAAAAAAACCAGGTATGCATGTAATTGCAGCCTGGTTTTTGTCTATGTGATGTTCCATCTCATTACATAGCTTGCAACAGGGCGATGCATAGGCTTTCGTTGACCTATTCGGGTCGGGTGAAGTTGATGCCACCCCTTGGTTGAAATCCACATGATGCATCTAACAACCACCTAACTAATACTGTACGTTTAAGATTGAACTCTTAATCCCGAATGGGATGTGATATGTGTTCTGTTTCATGAAGTGGCATATGAAGGGTTTTATATATGTGGATGTGCGAATGAGGAAGGAGGACTGATTTTTTTTCTAGAAACTATTAATATGGGAGTTTCACAGCAACGTACGGAAGGGGGAACGAATGAGGCTTATAAACCAACTATCGGACAGGAAGTGATATGGGACATTGGACTCTCATCGAATACTTGGAGACTTTTTCAGGAAGACGTGGCTTTTCTACGTATTGTCGATTTGCTGCCATCTGGTTGCTAATATCATTCATGTGAATTTCCCTAGAGTGCTGGGCAATTTCACGGATGAATTGAAGGATGGTTTATTGTCAGGTGACGGCATTGTGCAGTATAGCTGGACGCTGCTTGGAATTGGTGTTGGTTTTGCCGTTATTGGAGGTATAGGACAATATTTGGTTATGTATACGGGGCGTTACTTCGAATTTATGAACAGGCGCCGGCTGTTTGTCCACTTTACGGGACTCAGTGAGCAATTCTATTCCAAGAACGGCGTTGGCAAGCTGCTTAGTTATTTTATGAATGACGTGACTACGGTGAGGGAAGCAATCTCCATGGGGGTTAACCAGACAGCGAATGCCTCCATCCTGCTGGTGTCCACGATTGCAATGCTGCTGATTACGAACGTCCCGCTATATCTGGTGGCCGCAAGCATGGTCCCTCTGCTGCTGATACCGGTAATCGTGGTTTGGCTTGGGCCGATGATTCGAAGAAGATCGCTTCAGGTACAGGAAGCGCTTGGCGTGATGACGGAATCGGCTGAGGAGCAGTTCGGCGGGATGCGTGTCACCAAGAAATTCGCGGTAGAAGATACGATGAAGCAGCGGTTTGGGACCACAGTGGACAACATCCGCAATAAACAGCTGAGGCTGGTGCGCGTATCCTCCCTGTTTCAATCGATCATTCCGTTTCTCGGCGCCTCCTCACTCATTATTGCGCTCTCATTCGGCGGGTACTTGACGATTACGGGACGGATTACGGTCGGTAACTTTGTTGCATTGACGCTGTACATCCGCATGCTCATGAACCCGCTGCAGCAGATCGGCAATGTTATTAATGTTGTACAGCGAGCGAGGGCTTCGCTTGACCGGCTGAATGATCTGCTTGGCAAGCAGGCCGACATTAAGGAACTGCCAGGTGCCAAGGAGCTGGATTTGGAACATGCCGGAATCGAAGTGCGGGACTTATCCTTTTCTTACGATAGAGTAAACGGTCATGAAGATGGAGCGAGACAAGTGCTGAGGGGCATTCGATTGGAGGTTCCGCCCGGTGCGACATTAGGCATCATTGGCCGAACCGGCAGCGGGAAGACCACGCTGATGAAGCTGCTGCTGCGTACCTATGACCCGCCTCCTGGCACAGTGCAGATTGGGGGCGAGGATATTCGAAAGCTTACATTAAAGAGCCTGCGCGAAGGAATCGCCTATGTGCCACAGGATGGCTTCCTGTTCAGCTCGACCATTCGGGAGAACATTGCTTTCTATAAACGGGATACCGAGCCGGCCGTTGTTGAGGAAGCAGCACACAAAGCCCGGGTATATGACAACATTGCTGAATTTCCTGACAAGTTCGAGACCCGTCTCGGTGAGCGGGGCATTACGCTTTCCGGGGGACAGCGGCAGCGGACAAGTCTTGCACGGGGGATTATCAAGAATGCGCCCATACTCATTCTGGACGATAGTGTGAGCGCCGTGGATGCGGTGACCGAGACAGAGATCATGGAGACGATTCGTGATATCCGCGAAGGCAAGACCACAATTATTATCGCCCACCGAATCAGTGCACTGAAGTTTGCCGATGAGATCATCGTCCTGGATCAAGGAGAGATCGTTCAGCGCGGTACACATGAAACCTTGCTTTCTGAGGACGGATTGTACCGGACGCTGCACGATATTCAGGAGGAGGGGATGAGACATCATGGCACAGGCCATTAACAATTGGCAGATGGATCAGAAGGCTGATCTGAATGCACCTCAGGCCAAGCCCAAGTATATATCCACATTCCGTGCTTTATCGGGTTATATGAAGGAACACCGGCTAACCTTTGCGGGATTTATCGGCTGCACCTTGATTGCCATATCGGCCGAGCTGCTGCAGCCGTATCTGATGAAAATCGCGATCGATGATAATCTGATGGTCGGAAAAAACGATTATCATGGCCTGATGATCATATGCGGCATTTATTTTTCGTTGTCGCTGCTAAGCATGCTGTTCACCTATCTGCAAAATAATTTGCTGCAGAAGGCAGGGCAGAGTATAGTGGCAAGCATTCGCAAACGGCTGTTTGCGCATATATCCAAGCTGTCGATGTCTTATTTTGATAAGGTGCCTAGCGGAAGTCTGATCACGCATGTATCCAGTGATACGGAAGCGATCAACCAGTTTTTTAACCAGGTGCTGCTCAGCCTGTTTCGGGACGGGTTTACCCTGGTCTTCATTCTGGTGATGATGTTCCAGCTGGATGTTACATTGACCCTGTACTGTCTGATCCTGCTGCCGATCATTGCGGGGATCGCGATAGCATTCCGGCGGTACATGCGCCATACCTATCAGATGGCCAGAACCCGTTTGTCCCGGCTGGTGGCTTTTGTAGCGGAGAACCTGTCGGGCATGAATCTGATTCAAGTGTTTCATCAGCAGAAGGAGCAGGAGAAGCAGTTCGAGGAGCGGAACAACTCGTATTTCAAGGCTAACATCCGGGAAATCCGGACAAATGTGCTGTTCAACCGATCCTATGAGATTTTGAACAATTTGGCGATCGCATTTGTGACATGGCTGGGCGGACAAGCTGTGCTTGGGACAACGCTTGAGTTCGGCGTACTCTATGCATTTATTACGTATATCCGTTTATTCTTTCAGCCGATTAATACGATTACCCAGCAGTGGAATACGCTGCAGTCGGCGACGGTGGCGATCAACCGGGTATGGGGCCTCCTGGCGATTCAACCGGAAGTTACGGATAAACCCAAGCCGGCGAAGATTGACAAGGCCGAGATTCAGGGACGCATCGATTTTAACCGAATTACGTTCGGATACGAAGGCGGGGCTCCAGTCATCCAGGATCTCGATCTTCATGTCAAGCCGGGAGAAATGATCGGAATCGTCGGGACCACCGGAGCGGGCAAAAGCTCGCTGATTAGCCTGCTGTGCCGTTTCTATGACGTAAATGAAGGAAGTATTCTGATTGATGGACTTGACATAAGAGAGCTCGCTCAATCGGATTTGCATCGGATTGTAGGCCTTGTACAGCAGGAGCCTTATCTCTATTCCGGTACGGTGCTGGACAATGTAAGGCTGTTCGATGAGACCATTTCAAGGGAAAGCGTGATCGAGGCCTGCCGCTTTATCGGTGCGGATTCAATCATCATGCGGATGAAGGAAGGCTATGACACCCGGTTGTCTGAGCGTGGCAGCGGACTGTCCGCGGGAGAGCGCCAACTGATCTCCTTCGCCAGAATCATCGTGTTCCAGCCAAAGATTCTCATCCTGGACGAAGCCACGGCTAATTTGGATTCGCACACGGAGCAGCTGATTCAGAACGCGCTGCATCTCGTTGCCGAGGGGCGGACGACCCTTGTGATTGCTCACCGCCTATCCACCATCATGGGGGCGGACCGGATTCTGGTTATGAGCAGGGGCCGGATTGTGGAGCAGGGCACCCATCAGGAGCTGCTCGATGCCCATGGATATTACGAAGAATTATATCTTCATTCCCAAGGCCAGAAGCAGGAGCGGGAGGACGTTGCCGGAACATGGCATCGAACGAGGTAACCGCGATAGAACGAAAATAAGCTGTTTATCGAAGAGGGGGTCCCAAAAGGAGTTAAAGACGAATAAGGGATAATCAATTCACTCAAAAGCAAAACAGAGGTGAAAACGGTTTGGAGAATGTCTTTCATGCGCTCGGAACGAACGATTTCTTTTTGTGTTTTTTTATATGAAGACGCACGAAGCAGCGGAGAGAACGAAGCCATTTCCGGAAAAGCGGTAGCGATCGCCTTTGTCCCCGATATATCTTCCTTTAAGATGAATTCAGGATAATTGGGGGCAACAGCGATTGGAGGAATGCTCCGTTCCGCAGCGTCCTTATAACAGACAAAGGGGCTGCCCTCAGGTCAAGTGACTTTTGGGCAGCCTCTTTTTTGCTGAAGCTTACATATGTCTCGCTTTGGCGGCAGTCAGCAAATCGATAAAGTTCAGGGCCATTCTGGAAATGTGATAATCCTTCAGCCAGATTAGGGCGGTAGAAGCGGTAGCCGGGGTACCTGTGATTCTAAAGGCGTGAATGTGATCTGGCAAGTGCCGTTTAACCAGCGTCTCCGGTACGATCGCAACTCCAAAATCGGAGGCCACTAAACGCAGCAACAGGGAAATATCCGAGCATTCGGCGACAACGTTGGGCTGCAGGTTCTGCTCGGAGAAAGCCATCTGAATCGTATAATACACGCCTAATCCTTCGGTGCTGGGCAGAATAAGGGGATACTGCACGATTTGGGAGAGGGGCATTTCCTGTTCCAGGGATGCCTGCTGATCGGAGGCGAGTAAATAAAAGGGCTCCGTATGCAAATGAAGCACCGAGAAATCATCCAGTTCCAGCGGGAGGCGGACGATGGCTAATTCAAGTGCCCTGTTTCGAACGAGCTCACAGAGTTGATACGACTCATTTTGCTGGATTTTATACGAGACTTGGGGAAACTTTGCTCTGAATTCATGGAGCCAAGCAGGCAATTCTACCGAAGACAGAGTATTAATGCCAAGACGGAGCGTTCCCTTATCTCCGTTCCCGACCTCTTGAACCTCGGCTTTGGCCTCCTCCATGAGCTGGGTCATCTGCAGAGCATACTTGTATAGAGCTTTACCGGATTCCGTGATTTCAAGCCGCTTTCCCCGGCGGTATACCAATATTGATCCGAGTTCTTCCTCCATCGCTTTCAGCTGCTGACTGAGAGGAGGCTGTGAGATATGCAGTCGATTGGCGGCGTGCGAGATGGTTCCTTCTTCCACAATGGCGATAAAATACCGGAGCTGTCGTATATCCATATAAACAAGCAAACCTCCTTGTATATGAAAAACCTTTGGAAAATCAATTTTTTATGTATTTTTCATATGTTTCAGTCTCATGTTAGCATACGAATATACACGATAGAAAGAGGGGGCGGTTCAAGTGTTTCGTTTAACTTCGATTTTACTGATACTTTTCCTGTCGGCCTGTCAACCCCATTCCGATAAAAAAGAGGTGCAGAATATGGATCGTCAACTCATCGAATACGCTGAGCAAGGGAATACGGAGCAAGTGAAACGACTGCTTCAATCTGGAGCAAATATCAATGCGACGAACGAGGAAGGAAGAACGGCGGTCCTGGCAGCAACCTACCATAATCAAGTGGAGACGGTAGAAATCCTGATTCAGGCAGGCGCAGATATTAACATTCGCGATCATAATCGTAATAATGTATTCCTGTATGCCGGTGCGGAAGGGCTGCGCGATATTCTGAAGTTAGCAATCGATGCAGGCGCAGACGTGACAATAACCAATCGTTATGGCGGTACGGCTCTCATCCCTGCCGCGGATCGCGGGCATGTGGAGATTGTGCGGGAGCTGCTGACCCGGACGGATGTCGATATCGATCATATCAATAATCTGAACTGGACCGCGCTGCTTGAAGCGATCATTCTCGGTGACGGCGGTGAGAACCATCAGCAAATCGTGCAGCTGTTATTGGATCATGGTGCGGACGTTCATCTTGCCGACGGAGAAGGTGTAACTCCGCTGCAGCATGCGCAGGAGCGTGGATATCTGGAAATCGAACGTATTTTGTTGAATGCCATTAATGGGTAGCATGATCATATAAACAACGAAAGACAGTTACAAAGCAAATGCGGGAAGGGATGATCATGATGAATGAACAGAGTACCTCATATTGGCTGCTCCATGTCCGACTGGAAACGGGTTACCGCTACAAGGATGGGATCGTGACCGGAACGGAGACGGGATTATTTCATATGAAAATAGAGAATGGGGCATTCTCCGAGATTCGTCCTGCGGATGCTGTGCCTGAAACGGCATTGCCTGTGCGGGATGTAAAGGGTGGGCTAATGCTCCCGTCATTTCGAGATATGCATATCCATCTGGACAAAACTTATTATGGAGGCCCCTGGAAGGCACCGACCCGTCCCGCAAACGGCGTCTTTAGCCGGATTGAGGAGGAGCAGAGGCTGCTCCCCGAACTTCTTCCTACGGCCAAGGAAAGGGCGGAGGGGCTGCTGGATCTGTTAATAGGCTACGGATCGACACATATTCGTTCCCACTGCAACGTCGATCCCGTGGTTGGATTGCGAAATCTGGAGGCAACGCAGCAGGCTGTGGATGGCTACCGGGAGAAAGCCTTTGTGGAGATTGTAGCTTTCCCTCAGCATGGCCTGCTCCGCAGCCAGTCCGTATCACTGGTCAGGGAAGCGCTCCGGAATGGGGCAGCCCTCGTAGGCGGACTGGATCCCGCAACGGTGGACGATGATATGGAAAAATCATTGAATGCCATGATGGAACTGGCGGTTGAGGCGAATGCCGGCATTGATATGCATTTGCATGAGCCGTCCCATATCGGGCTGAATACCTTTAAAGTATTGGCCGATCTTGTGGAAGATGCAGGCTGGAACGGGAGAGTCACGCTAAGTCATGCCCTTGCATTGGCAGATGTCTCATCAAGCGAAGTGGATGAAGTGGCGGCTCGGCTGGCGAACCTGGGGATTTCCATCACCTCTTCAGTACCACTCGGCCGAACCATTCCGATTCCTCAGCTGCACCGCCAAGGTGTAGGCGTTTCGCTTGGACAAGACAGTATAATGGATCACTGGTCCCCATTCGGCAAGGGAGACAATCTGGATAAGGCGGGCACGCTGGCCGAACGGTTCCATCTGATGGATGAGCGTTCGCTCGGACAGACACTTGGCTTCATTACGGGAGGGGTTACTCCGTTAGACCGGGACGGGCAGTATGCATGGCCGAAAGTCGGGGATGCTGCCCATGCGGTCATTGTAGAAGCCAGCTGCTCTGCAGAGGCGGTTGCCAGAAGATCGCAACGGCGGGCCGTATTGTATAGGGGAATACCGGTTCACGGAACATTATAAAAAGACAGCCGCTGCACCCCGGAGATCAGAGGGGATGCAGCGGCTGTTTTTAGAGCTTCTTATAAGACGAGAGGATATTCCCTGACGCTTCGGTAAGGTCCGTTTCTTTATGAATGATCGCTTTTGACAACAAACCGGTCTCCAGCCCTGTTCGGGTTAGAAGGTATGGAGGTAATCTTCAAATCTTGAATCATAATGCCTCCATCCACTGAAATAAGTCGAGGACTCCTGCCGTTGGCCCGGCAGCAGGAGAAGATAACAGGAGATAGTCGTGCCATCTGGGCGAGTTCTCCATTCACTTGCGGAGCCTCAACGATCCATTCGGCAGAAGTCTGCGGACCGGTGTAGCGCTGCGACGTTCGAAAGGTCCAGTTGCGGGTTGAGTTGCGAAGGCAGATCAGCCAGATAGATCCGCTGCGCTTGATGATGGTGGCATGCATGCGGTCCCCCGGCTGGACAGGCAATGGAATGAGCGTAACCGAGGCCGGTAGAATCTCCCACCAAGCATAATAATAAGCCTTGCCGTCTATGAAATCATGACCGGTTCCGGTCTGAATCAGACTGTTGTTGCCATACCCGTCGATGCCGATCCATGCGGAGGAATAAGAAGCCCCCTGGCTTGGACGAAGAAATGGCACATTCCATTTGGCGGATACCCGCTTGAAGGTCCTCTTTTTTCCCATAATGCTGTACCCGCTCCAATTACTTGACACCCATCCGATGTTACGATGCGGTTTGGCTGAAGTTTCAAGCTTGCATGTATGATTCCACTTATCAACCTTGAGAATCCCCATATCTCCACCGCCTTTACTAGATTGATAGTATATCTAATGAAGATTCGGTAGTGGAGGTATGGGTTTTCTGTTAGAAAGTTTGGACACACCTAGATCAGAGGAAACCACCCATGCCGAGGACAAGGGATAGCAGGCAAAAGTATCTCAGAGAAAACATTTGAATATTAATGCAAACAAATAAACCATGCGAGGGAAATCGGCGCATGACTTATTGTATGTATTATTAATATTGAAACTAATTGCCGGGCAGTAGGATGCCATGCCAGCTGCTTACATCGCATTGGCCATATTTATTATCCCCCACGGCCACCACCGTGCCATCCGATTTAAGGCCAAGAGTATGCGCGCAGCCCGCTGCTACCGCCACTATATCACGCCAGCCGCTTACATTGCATTGGCCATGCTCATTCTTGCCTGCAGCCGCACACCTTCCGTCCGATTGAAGGCCAACGGTATGATAACTACCGGCCGCTATTGCCACCATACCGCGCCAGCCGCTTACATCGCATGCGTCAAACTTATTCAAGCCCACAGCGACCACCGTGCCGTCCGATTGAAGGCCAACGGTATGAAGGTAACCCGCTGCTATAGCCACGATGTTGCGCCAGTCGCTTACATTGCATTGGCTATATCGATTATTACCCGCAGCCACCACGGTGCCGTTCGATGTAAGCCCGATGGTATGCCAGTCACCTGCCGCAACCGCCACGATGTTGTGCCAGTCGCCTACATTGCATTGTCCTTCATTATTTCGGCCTGCAGCCACCACCGTGCCGTCTGATGTAAGCCCGACGGTCCGACGCCAACCCGCTGCAACCGCCACTATATTTCGCCAGTCGTTTACATTGCATTGGTCATGTTTATTCCAACCCACAGCCGTCACTGTACCGTCAGATGTAAGACCAATGGTATGGGCATTACCCGTGTTGGTCGCCATATGAACATTACCAGCCGCAACCGCCACCATATCGCGCCAGTTACTTACATCACATTGGCCATATTTATTATCACCCACAGCTGTCACTGTGCCGTCTGATTGAAGACCAACGGTATGACGAGGACCTGCCGCTATGGCATGATGTTTGGGAGATGCCCATTCCTTACAGAACCCGAGATTAGCCTGTTCCATTATGTTCTCCCTCCTTGTTTTTTTCTTTCCACTTGGATCATACAACATTAGCTTAAGCTGCGTAACGCCAAAACAAACATGACCAGCGCCCCGAGTAGGTACGTCACGGTTCTCACATGGTTCCACGGCGTCCAGCTTCCGAGATAGGTGTTCCACACCTCAGTACCGGTGCTGGTTCCGGGGTCAACGGCAGCTAACGCATCATTTAGCGGGACGTTGAATGCTATCGTTACGATAAATCCCGCCAAATACAGCAGGCTGGCCCCAAGCAGGTGCAACGAGCCGGGTTCCCCCCAGTGTATGATTGACACGATGGCAAGCGCAATGCTGGTGAGCGCCGTTCCCATAAATAATGTGCTGAATGTGGGATTTAGAATGGATACATTGATGGATTGCATCGCGTTGATCCCCTGTTCATTGGGAATTCGGGACAACGCGGTCATCATGAAGGAAGAGAACGCGAAGAACAGCCCGGCGATCAGCCCTGAGCCTACTACTGAGAATAAAGTCAGCAGGAAAATAAAACGGTCACTCATAGAATGGAAACCTCCAGTTTTATAAGGGGATTTTTTCGGCATCAATTCGATGACGAAGAATACGGTGAATTTATGATATACATTATATTGTTTGTACATACAAATATAATGGGATTTCCATCCAAAGTAAAGACCCAAATGCGAAATGGCTTATCATAAAGATCATTAAATTAATATTTTCTATATATGGTAAATATAAGAATATTTATTCGTGAATGCTCATATGATGGATAAGGAAAAAAAACGCATAAAGAACGGTAAAGGCCGCTTGCACCAAGCGGTCTCTTTGTCATGAAAAAAAGTTCAGAATATCCTCACTATTTTGAAAATAGAGATGAATATACGCTTTCGTAAGCGTATACAAAATTTGGATAGTAAATCGATTTTTGCTGCAGCCAAAAGGAGGGATACGTATGAAGTCAGGCAAGAGGGGATTTTGGCTAGTCACGACAGCGGTATTGAGTGTTTCTTTGTTATTCGGTTGCACCGGTGGCAAGGGAACGCCGAGTGAAGCCGGCAATCCGGAGCCAGGAAAGGGTGGAGAGACAGCCAAGAAAACCATTACCGTTACGTTTCGGGATGACGGGATCGGCGAGAACGGAGCGTTCTATAAATGGCTCAAGGAAGTATCGGCAAGTTACCCTGACAAGAGCGTAGAGATCAAGCCGACACCGATTCAGGCATCGGAAGGCGATTATTTTGCCAAGGTAGCGTTGGCACTGAAGTCTAAAGATACGGCGCCGGATATCGTGACAGAGGATACCTTTATCTTGAACTCCGATGCGAGCGCGGGCTATCTGGAACCGCTTGACGAGAAATTGGCGGCATGGGAGGACTGGGGCAACAGTTCTTTTATTGAAGCGATGAAGAAGGGAGTTACGGCCAGCGATGGCAAGGTATACGGAGTGCCGTACAATACGGATTCCAGGGGACTCTGGTATAACAAGGACATTTTTAAACAAGCGGGTCTTCCCGAGGACTGGCAGCCGAAGACTTGGGAGGACGTCTTAAGTGCCGCGCGAACCATCAAGGAGAAAACGCCTGATGTGGTGCCAATTTGGATGAATATGGGCAAGGCAACAGGCGAAGCCACTTCCATGCAAACCTATGAAATGCTCCTCTACGGTACAGGTGAAAGACTGTATGACGATGCTGGCAGCAAATGGATTACCAAAAGCCAGGGCATTCTCGATGCGCTGACCTTTGTGGAGACGGTCAATAAAGAGAAGCTTGGACCGCCACTGTCCAAAGTATTGAATGGTCAGGCAGGCAATACAGCTTCCCGTGAATACTTGCCGCAAGGCAAGCTGGCGATTTCCCTTGACGGCTCATGGATCACAGGCAACTATATGGAATCCGGCGCAGCCCCATGGCCTGAATACAAGGATGTGTTAGGCTTCGCGCCAATGCCGACCAGCCAAGGGCAGGACCCTGGCTCGATCACGCTGGCCGGAGGATGGGCATTATCGATTCCAAGCCATTCGAAGAATATAGACGAGGCTTGGGCCTTCATCCAATATGCACTGAATAAGGAAAACACCCAGAAGCTCGTGATGGCGTCCGGTAATATCACGGTACGTGCCGATGTAGCCAAGGATCCGGAATATACAAAAATGCCATTTAACGAAATTGCGACGGAGTACCTCAAGAACGCAGAGTTCAGACCAGCACAAGAGAAATATCCGGAAGTGTCAACACAGATTCAGACGATGGTGGAGTCGGTGGCAACGGGAACCTCGCCTGCGGACGCAATGAATAAATATGCGCAGGATGTCACCCGCATTGTTGGGGCGGATCATGTGGTGGAGAAATAGTTCGATATAGCCACGCAATGCTTGCTCAAGTCCTCCCTTATTACACGGAGGCTTGGGCAAGCGGTTTTTCAGATGATCAGCATGGAAGGAGAACTATACATGAGCAGTCTGTCCGTGGATGTTTACCCTAAACGAAAAAAATCGTATACCTGGCTCTTCTTTTTGCTTCCTTCAATCGCGATTATGCTCGTGTTTTTTGTATATCCGATCCTGCTAACGTTCTTCTATTCCTTCACGAATTTGGCGTTAACAGGCGAAGCGGCGAGGGAGCTTAAATTTATCGGCTTCGATAACTATGCCCGGATGTTCCAAGATCCTACGGTCAGGATCAGTATCTGGAATACGCTTATTTTCCTTATCGGATCGGCGGTCATCGGGCAGCAGGTGCTGGGATTTCTCATCGCACTCCTGATGAAGCAGAGGAATAAAACCTTTCGGCGGGTGATCGGAACGATTGTGCTGGCCGGCTGGGTAACGCCTGAAATTGTATGTGCCCTGTGCTTGTACAGCTTCTTCGGAGATGAAGGCACGCTGAATGCAATCATTACCTTTTTCGGATTTTCGGAGGTGACCTGGTTATTTACGGTTCCGATGCTAACCATCATTCTTGCGAACATTTGGCATGGCACCGCCTTCTCCATGCTGGTGTTCCAAGCTGCATTAGATGATGTGCCCAACGAGATCGAGGAGGCGGCGGTGGTGGACGGTGCGTCCAAGTGGAAGATCTTCACGCGCATTATTGTCCCTTATATTAAAGGAACCATTACAACCAATATGATGCTGGTTACATTACAGACGCTGGGCGTATTTGGGCTCATCTACGCGATGACCGGCGGCGGTCCGGGGAATTCGACCACAACGCTGCCCATCTTCATGTACAATCAGGCGTTTGTGAACTATCAGTTAGGTTATGGAACCGCGATATCCTTGCTGCTGCTGCTGATCGGAATTGTGTTAAGTCTGCTGTATATCAGGTCGATGAAAGAGTAACCAGAGGTGATATCATATGAATGCCAAACAACGTAAATTAGTCTATCGAATCCTGCCCTATGCCATTCTTGCGGGGATCGGAATCTGTTTTGTGCTGCCGCTGCTCTGGGTGCTTGTGGCCTCAGTCGACCCCAACGCGATGCAATCCTTGAAGGTACCCAGCAAAATTACCGGTGCCAACTATGTAGAAGTCATTACTAGCAGCGAGAATCAGCGTGCTTATCTCATTGGCCTGGTGATGTCGCTTGGCCAAGCCATCCTTGTTGTCCTGTTGGCCCTGCTCGCAGCCTATCCGTTGTCCCGATATCAGATGAAATACAAGAAACCCTTCATGCTGACCATTCTGTTCATGACATCCCTGCCGATTACGGCCGTTATGGTGCCTGTATACCAATTGTTCCTTGGATTGAAGCTGTATGACAATATCTTTGGCGTTATTCTGTTCTATGTAGCGTCATCGATGCCATACGGGATATGGATGATGAAGAATTTCATGGATTCCGTGCCGAATGATCTGGAGGAAGCCGCCTGGGTGGACGGAGCTTCCGTGTTTACGGGAATGCGTAAGGTGGTTGCACCGCTGATGGTGCCGGGGATTTGCACCGTGGCGATCTTTACCTTCTCCGGCAGCTGGGGCAATTTCTTCGTTCCGTATATCCTGCTGCAATCGCCTGAAAAATTCCCTGCCTCCCTGAAGCTGTATCAGTTCTTCGGGCAGTACGGCATGGTGGATTACGGCAGCTTGGCCGCTTTCTCGGTGCTGTATGCTATTCCGGCGATCATCATGTACATTCTCTCCCAGCAGTTTATGTCCAAGGGCTTCGGGCTGCAGGGCGGAACGAAGGGGTAGGTTGCAGGGCAGGCAGACACTCCTGCTCAACATTCGAAAACGGCAGAAATGCCGTTTTTTTGTGTTTTTTTGTTCTGTGTTCTGTGTTTTGTGTTTTGTGTTTTGTATTTTGTATTCCGTGCTCTGTGTTTCGGAGAACCTGTCATCAGGGGCGCGTTTGCCGACTCATCTTGGAGCCCTATGGTATGGGGAGCAAGAATTATGGACAGGTTGGAGGGAAGTCTGTTTTTATTGGAAATATTTGTTATACTTTAGACAGGATATCACGGATGAAGAGGATTCCGTCGTTTCGATGGGGTATCTCAACACTGAGAAATGGGGGGAGAACATGAGAGTCAAACGAATCGTCGCTAATATTGGCACAAAGGAGATCGCAGCCGCAAAGACGTTTTATCAAGATGTGTTAGGTCTGGATATATTAATGGATCACGGCTGGATTGCGACCTATGGCTCGCAGGATGTGATGACCATTCAGCTCAGCTTTGCTTCGGAAGGAGGCGGCGGCACGCCTGTGCCGGATCTGTCAATCGAAGTGGATGATATAGAGACTGTGCTGAAGGACATGAAGGGAGCAGGCTTTCGCATTGAGTATGGTCCTGTTGACGAGCCGTGGGGAGTCCGGCGATTTTTCGTCCGGGATCCGTACGGCAAGTTAGTCAATATACTGGCTCATCTATCGCATGATTGAGGATCATTTGTGGCCAGATTCAATCAGGCCCGTGGGCTGCTGAAATAGGGTTTGCGCTACTGACTCGCGGCTGGATGCGGGAGGATGTGGGTATGTAGAACATGAAAAAAGAGCCAGACGTGATGTCGAAACATCACGTCTGGCTTTTCTGGCAAAATATACGGTTCGGATGATGCAATCGTATCGTTACGAACGATCCGGTTCGTCAATCAGCTCGAGTTCAATCACGGTATTGCGTTTGTCCGGAAGTGGATAAGTGAAGTGCTCCGGCCGGGCGAAATTCACAAACGCATCCTCGGTGAATTCCGCTGCGCTCCAGGGGCGGCTGAGGAACAATTCGTATCCGTCCGCCAGCAGGCGGGCCTTCTTCACCTTGTCGGCCATGCCGATGAGATTGATCGGTCCAATGGACTCCTCGAAGACATGGGCGTACAGTTTGTTGCCTTTTTGCGTGTAGCGTCCCCAATCCGGCTTAGGATAATCCGCAGCCGCGCAGCCGTAGATGCTGTCGCTGTTCTTGCTCATCCAGTCACCGATTTCCTCCAGCACGTCGAGGCTTTCCTTGGGAATGACACCTTTGGCGTCAGGTCCAACGTTCAGCAGCATGTTGCCATTCTTGCTTACGCATTCCACCAGCTTGCGGATTATGGTCGTTGAGGACTTGTAATTGCGGTCGGCTGCTGCATAACCCCAGTTATTGTTCAGCGTAATGCAGGCTTCCCATGGAATCGGGGCGCCTGTCTCATCTACGACACCATGCGGTGGAATGATCTGTTCGGGCGAAGCAAAATCACCGCTGTAAATGGAAGGATCGCTGGTATAGATGCTGCCGCCGCTCTCGCCGCTGCCCTCCAGCCGATTATCGATGAGAATGTGCGGCTGCAGCTCGCGAATCATTTTCATGAGCTCGGTAGCGCGCCATACCTCGCCGCGCATCGTATCATACGAGAAGTCAAACCACATTATATCGAGCTTGCCATAGCCTGTCAGCAGCTCGTGTACCTGGCCATGCATGTAATCCAGGTAACGGTCGAAGTTTTTCGGATCGCGCTTGAAGGATTCGTTGCCCCGCATCGGATGAATGCGGTCTCCATAAGCAGGATAGTCTTCATGATGCCAGTCGATGAGGGAGAAGTAGAGGCCGACTTTCAGACCTTCCTCGCGGAAAGCTTCCAGAAACTCCTGCACGAGGTCCCGGCCGGCTTTGGTATTCGTTGATTTATAGTCAGTCAGCTTGCTGTCGAACAAACAGAATCCATCATGATGCTTGGCCGTAAGCACCGCGTATTTCATGCCAGCTTTCTTGGCGGCCTTGGCCCATTCCCGGGGGTTATAGTCTACGGGGTCAAATTCATCAAAATACGTCTGATAGTCTTCGATACTCATCTGTTCCGAACTTCGAAGCCATTCGCCTCTTGCCGGAATCGAGTAGAGACCCCAGTGGATAAACATGCCGAAACGGTCGTTCTGGAACCATTGCACACGCTGGTTTCGATCTTGAATGACTTGATTGCTGGGAGTGGTAGTCGTTGTCATGGAATCAAACCTCCGATTCTTGGAATTGTCGAGTTTGATTTTAACAAGAATGTGTTAGTATGAATAGATAATTACTTAACTCTGACGGGTATTATAATAACTTTAGAGGACAATCGAAGATGAAGAATGAACGAAATGAACATGAAGCTATCCAGCAAATGCTCCTGAATATGCAGGTCCAGATCTGGGAGGCAGAGAGAACGCAGTGCTGGCCGGAGTGGAAGGAATTCGACTATACCGTGTCCTACAACAAGCTCTATTTTATTCTGGATGGTGAAGGATGGGTAAAGATCGGCGATGAGGAACTGTATCCTGTCCCGGGTCAATTGATTCTGATGCCGGCAAGGACCAAGCAGTCCTATTCTGTCATCAGCGGCCGTCCCTATCTGAAATATTGGTCGCACTTCTCGGCGACTGTGGGCGATTCGGATGTATTTTCTTGGCTGAACGTTCCCTACAGCTATGACTTAACGGACAATGCGGAGATGCCCCTGTTATTCCAGCAGCTGGTCGATGCGCATCGCACCCGTTCCATCGCCGCTCGCTTGAAGGAGAAGTCGGTGATGCTGGATATTCTCTCCAGGGTGTTCGATCAACAGCAGCCTCAGATTCATGCGGACAAAATGGAGGAAATGAGCAGGCTTCACACCGTGCAGCAGTTTATCAAAAACCACCTGCACGAAGAGATCACGCTGGAGCAGATGGCGGGGACATTGCATTTGCATCCGAATTATTTTATTAAGTACTTCAAACGGCATTTCGGAATCACGCCGCAGAAATACTTGAGCCTCAAGCGAATGGAGCAGGCTAAACTTATGCTTAGAACAACGCCTCTGAGCATAAAGGAGATTGCGGACGCAACCGGCTTTGAGTCAGCCAATTATTTCTCGAAAACATTCCGCAAAGAAGTAGGTTACAGTCCTTCGGAATATCGTAACAATATATAACGGAAGAGGCTGTCCCCCAAGTTTCAATCGGGGACAGCCTCTTTGCTTGTAAACCTAGAATCCTTTACCTCCAAGCGGCTTCAGCTTAAGCGGTTCAGCGCCGGCAATCAGCGGGCGTCCGCGCTTCAGCAGCTCGGAAGTGTCGGCCCCCTCCAGCGAAGCTGCATGTGCGTCTTGGCTGCTCCACAATTCCGTGACCCATACAGCATTCGGATCGCTGTCCGAGACATTGACGATATAAAGCTCACAATCTTTGTTATCACGAAGTAACGCTGCTGCTTCGAGCAGGATCTCCGCAAGTTCATCACGCTTGTCCCGGATGGGCAATCAGCTTGCCGTACATCGCAAATTTTTCCATCGTTATCACCCTTCATTATTGGTCATCGCCGTTATCATTTGTTCATAATGGTGCGCCATGTCCCTTGTTATCTCTGACAGTTTCAAGACGAGGGAGGCAGGCTCAAGGATGTGTAAAGATTTGCCGTAGGGGAGAAGGAAATAGGGAACGTAGGCTGTCAGTGAGGACGAGCCTAATTGGAAATGGGCTTCTCCAGGCAGACGTTTGACAAGGGCATGTCCGAATAACCAGTGTTGACTTAATTCATTCAGAACATGCTCATGCCCCTGAATGACGACCGTAACGAGAGGTTCATGGTTGCCGGGATCGGGCAGCAGAGCGCCAAGCAATGCATCCCTGGCCGAAAAATCAGCGGGCCGCTCGAAATGTTGGTCCGTCATCTCCAGTCCGATGATTCGATCCACACGGAAATTGCGTATTTCTTGACGCAAGCGGCAGTATCCGGCGGCATACCATTGCCCTTTCCAATGGATGATGCTGTAAGGGTCAAAGTCACGGGAGACGATGCCGCCCTCACGGCCGTTTGAATAGATCATCTTCAAGGTTTGACCGTGTGCGGAGGAAGTCTCCAGCATTTGAAGCAGCGATCGCTGCTCTTCATGTACAGGGGGCTGCAATACCGAGAGGCCGCTGCTGTGCCGCTCCATTTGATGAAGCTGCTTCTCATTCGTATAACGCTTCAACTTGTCGATGGCCCGCTGCAGCACATCGGTGAATGGATAGCCGGTTTCTTTGGCAAAAATCGAAGCGTGAACCAATGCCTTCTGTTCTTCGGCATCAAACAGCAGCGGGGATTCCGCAAAATGACCCAGAATCCGGAATCCGCCGTTAGGCCCTGAATCGGCGATGATCGGCGCACCGCTGGCGCATAAGGAATCGATACAACGGTATACCGTTCGAACATGGATTTCCAGCTCATCAGCGATTTGATGTGCGGTCACCTTTCTACCCGAGCGAAGCATCCACAGGATCGACAGCATATTGTCTGCTTTGGACATCAGGGGGCGCCCCTTTCAGTTGAAGATGGTCTGGAGTATGCGTTCGAGTAGATTGTATCCTTTTTACACTAAAGGGTCCATGCCCTCTATCGACTCCAGGAATCGTAGGTCGGACCGTAAAGTTACGGGAATGCGCAGGCCGGCTTGTCTCATCAGCACCGTCATTTGTCCACGGTGATGGGTTTGATGCATGAGGGTGAAGTGCAGGAATTCCGCGTTAGTCCAAAGCTCTCCATCGAATTCTCGTAGTTTCTTGAAGATCTTCCTCACTCCACTGCGACTTAACGGCATCCAGAAGGGCATGTCGGATGCGGCGATAACTAGCCTGAATCTCGGCAGCGGAATCCGGGATTTCTTGCTCGCGAGACGGGCCTTCAAATTGTAGTCCGAGCATGTTCATATACTGAATCGACATCACCAAATGCCAAGCCAGCTGACCAAGGGTGCGGTGCTGATCCGTAATCGCCGTTTTTAGGGAGTCGTCGGTCAAAGCGTCCATGACTTGTTCCGTTATGCGGGCTTCTTTTAACCATTCTGCATTAAAATCCTCGATACTCATGTTCATGTGTAACCCTCGCTTTGCATTAGATTGATTGTGCTGCTGCAAGTCGAGTATATCTAATAATTCCTGACAGTTATGGTCAGTGATGAAGCGTTCAATAGAATATAATTCCGGAGTGATTGTGATGACACTTTATATTGCCAGCAATCAGATTTTCTCCATTCACTGGGCGACTCCATTCGGAGAGCAGGAGGTCGAGATTATGCTGAAATCGCGCTCAAGAAGTATTGGATTGGTATGATGGATTTCGGACATATGTGCCAAAGTTGGTATAAACCTATTTCAGGTTCATGAAATTTTCGAGAGAATTCAGTAATTCAGCAATCCGGAAGAATTTTGCTGCAGTCTGTCTGATACAATGTCTCTAAACAACGAAATGGAGGTTGGTATCATGTCATTAGCGGATATTCGGTTTCTCGGCGGTAATAATATCGCACTCAAAATTCCAAAATTCAAGTATGACGAAACCGTGCATTTTTACAAGGAAATATTGAAGCTGCCGTATTTGGGTTATAAGGATAATGCTCATGCCTTTCAGCATGGCCCTAACACCTTGTGGCTGGATTGCATGATCAATTATGCCCAGCAGGATGTGTGGCTGGAGGTGGGTGCCAACGATTTGGATGAGGCAGCAGAGTATCTGCAGGAGCATGGGGTGAGCCGCAGAGACGAGGTGGAGGTCCATGAGAATTCGAAAGGCTACTGGATATCCGACCCTTGCGGGACAATTATTCGTGTGAATGCGAGAAAAGCAAGTGAATAAGTTAGCCGATAGGCGTTATTATTTCAACATATGAAAAATTCACAATAGATAGGTAAGAGGTATCTATTTCTTGCATGCTAGTATTGGTAACTCTGCAAGGATGGTAGGCGTTATTCCGTTTGTATCCAGCGGAAGCCGAGCTTGCTTACATAGAGCGATTTGAATATGGAGACAGCTCAAAAACGAAAAACCAAGCAGAGTTTCACAGCCTATGGCCGTGAGGGACTGCTTGGTTTTGGTTCACTGGAACTCATCGGAAATGATGGAGCTTAGGGCTTTAAAACCACCTTGGTGCATTCATCTTCGTGCTCATAGAATATCCGGTAGGCTTCACTTGCTTGTTCCAGTGGAATCCGGTGAGATACAATTTCGGTTGGATCGAATTCACCGGCCGTGATTTTCTTGAACAGCTCCGGCATGTAATGGATCACGGGGGCCTGTCCCATGGTCAGGGTAATGTTTCTCTCAAAGATATGCCCCAGCGGGAACATGTTATATAAAGAGCCATATACGCCCGTTATCTGAATGGTACCGAATTTACGGACAGCCTCGATCGCGATATCGATTGCACTCAACGTACCGCCCTGGATCTTCAGCTTCTGACCGATGGCTTCCAAAGGGGATTTCTTGCCGTCCATACCCACGCAATCTATGACGATATCCGATCCACCCTTGGTAATTTCGCGGATGTATGCGCCCATATCATCATAATCTTCAAAATTGTAGATCTCCACGTTGTTCATCTGCTTTGCCTTTTGTAATCGGTAAGGGAGACGGTCAACGGCGATGACCCGTTTAGCCCCTTTCATCCACGCGAATTTCTGCGCCATCAGACCGATGGGCCCGCATCCAAGCACCGTTACGATATCGCCCGGCTTCACACCGGCATTCTCCACACTCCAATATGCTGTGGGCAGGACGTCGGACAAGAAGAGAAGGGCCTCATCCTCCAGCTCGCACGACTCCGGAATGACCAGCGGCATAAAGTTTCCGTACGGAACTCTCAAAAATTCTGCTTGGCCGCCCGGGTAGTTTCCGTAGCGTTCGGTGAAACCCAAATAACCGCCTGTATGGATATCGTGGTTTCCGTTGGAGTTGTCGCATTGGCTCTCCATATCGTGGTTGCAATAGTAGCAATGGCCGCATGACACATTGAACGGGAGCACGACGCGATCGCCCTTTTTCACGCGCGTCACGTTTGCCCCGACTTCTTCCACAATCCCCATCGGCTCATGACCGATGACATAATCCTTTGCCGCAGGCAGAGCTCCTTGGTAGATATGAAGATCGGAACCGCAAATGGCCGTCGATGTAATGCGGACGATCATATCGTCCTGGGTCTGAATGGTAGGATCCTCAACTTGTTTGACCTGAATGTCTTTTGCACCTTGATATGTGACTGCTCTCATACGTACCCTCCTTATGCGATGAATCTCCCCTTTTTTCTTACCCATTTTTACATATTTGCGAACATGGATATGGATATTCATGCAAGCATGGATTGTACAGATTGCAAAATCACGTTCACTCTGAACAGTATGAAAAACATAAAAAAGCAAGCAACCCTCGAATGCCTAGCGGCTAAGCAGATGAATGGGGTAACGCACTCGCTTCTTCTACTACATAGTGGATATCATGACCAAGTTCCTTAATGATCATGCAGTCCTGCGCAGGAGGTTAATCCTAAATATGAGATCCTCACGGCATCGTTCGTTCTCATTGATTTTAATGAGTCGATCCCTAATCCTAACGAGGTTGTTTCTATCGTGTGTTTGGTTATGAACAGGGGTTGCGGACGGCTGCTTAGTCTTTGTTACTCGGCGCGTGGCCGATAATTAATCGCGTGTGCTTGCCAAACAATTTTTGACAGTACTTGCGTGAGCTGGGTGTAGTCCGTTTGCTGAACATTTCTTGGTGGTGCTCGCGTGAGCTGGGTATGGTCTGTTTGCTGGACATTTCCTGCAGTAACGAACCTGAGAGCCGCTATTTTAGATAAAATAGCCTGATTTTGAGACTAACGGACCGAGAGGCCGTTATATGTCTAAAAAACGGGCGAAGTTACCTCTAAATCTGCGAATAGCGGTCCTCATGTCCCTTAGATTTTTGAATTGGACCTTTCTAAGTCAATAAGTTCCTGTCGGTCCGTTAACCAAGCGCGTGACCTCGGCATGGTCTGCTTTCCCAGTAATTCTTGGCAGTCCTCATGTGAACTCGGTATAGTCTGTTTGCTGGTCATTTTTGGAAGTGCTCGCATGAGTTCGATATGGTTTGTTTGCTGGTCATTTCCTGGCAGTAACGGACTTTAGAGCCGCTATTATAGATAAAACAGCCTGATTTTGAGACTAACGGACCGAGAGGCCGTTATTTGTCTAAAAAACGGGCGAAGTTACCTCTAAATCTGGAAATAGCGTTCCTCAGGTCCATTAGAATTGTGAATTGGACCTTTCTAAGCCAATAAGGTCCTGTCGGTCCGTTAACCAAGCGCGTGACCTCGGCATGGTCTGCTTTCCCAGTAATTCTTGGCACTCCTCATGGGAAATCGGTATAGTCTGTTTTCTGGACATTTCCTGGTGTGCTCATGTGACCTCGGTATAGTCTGTTGGCTGGACATTTTTGGCATGAGTTCGATACGGTCTGTTTGCTGGTCATTTCCTGCAGTAACGGACTTGAGAGCCGCTATTTTATATAAAATAGCCTGATTTTGAGACTAACGGACCGAGAGGCCGTTATATGTCTAAAAAACGGGTGAAGTTACCTCTAAATCTGGGAATAGCGATCCTTAGGTCCATTAGAATTGTGAATTGGACCTTTCTAAGCCAATAAGGTCCTGTCGGTCCGTTAACCAAATAGAGGAGGAGGGGAGAGTCGGGAGGGAGTAAGCAGTAGAAAGGTAGAGAGTAGGGAGTGGAGGTAGAGGTAGAGGTAGAGAGTAGAGGTAGAGGTAGAGAGTAGAGGTAGAGAGTAGAGGTAGAGAGTAGAGGTAGAGAGTAGAGAGTAGAGTGTAGAGTGTAGAGTGTAGAGAGTAGAGTGTAGAGAGTAGAGAGTAGAGAGTAGAGAGTAGAGAGTAGAGAGTAGGGAAGCGGGGGCAACGAACGGATGGTTCAACACAAAAAGAGGCTAATAGGCCCACGGCGCACAGCCCAGCCCCAAACGTTAGCGAGTGCGCCCCCCCCCACAGCCCAGCCCCAAACGTTAGCGTGTGCAGATCCGCAGCACTGCGCACTACCGCCCACGCTGCGAGTGCAGAATCACAGCACTCGCAGCGTTTTCCATGCAAAAACAAAGCAAGAGGGCTGAAGTGTACACCTCAGCCCTCTTGCCTGTGCAAACGATGGAGTCTCCCGAAGGGAGACAAAATCTTAGTTGACTCTTTCAGTCATGAACCGCCGACGGGCGGTAACTGTACTGCAGAAGCCTTCTTATACCAGCTTTAAATACTCCACTGCTGTCAGCAGCCCTTTATCGAAATTCTCCAGATTAAAATGCTCATTCGGAGCATGCAGATTCTCATCCGGCAAGCCGTAGCCCATCATGACCGCAGGGCCGTTCAATGTGCTGGACAGCTTCTCCACGATTGGAATGGAGCCGCCGTCCTTCGTGAACAGGGCACGTGTGCCGTACACATTCTCGAAGGCATCCGCCGCTTTTTGCAGCATCGGATGGGATGGATCGATGTTGAAGGCAAACGCTTTTTCCTTCGGTTTGAACGTAAGCTTCGAACCGACCGGAGTGTGAGCATGCAAGTGTGCTTCAATTGCGTCAAGAACTGCTTGCGGATCCTGGTTCGCCACCAGGCGGCACGTGATTTTGGCGTGGGCTTCCTTCGGAATGACGGTCTTGCTGCCCTCGCCCTGGAATCCGCCGTACACCCCGTTCAGCTCTAGCGTAGGACGTGCACCTACCCGTTCCACGAAGGAGAAGCCTTCTTCACCATACAGGGAATCGAGGCCGAGATCCCGCTTCAGCTTCTCCTCGTCAAATTCCTGCTTGGCAAATTCCTCGCGCATTTCCGGGGACAGCTCAAGTACACCGTCATAGAAGCCTTTGACAGCGACACGGCCTTGCTCATCATGGAGCGAGGAGAGCAGGGAGACGAGGGCATGCAGCGCGTTAGGCACCCCGCCGCCATATGTACCGGAATGCAGGTCGGTATTGGCTGTTTCGAGTGACAGCTCCAGGGAGCATAATCCGCGGAGGCCCGTAGAAATAGCCGGTTTACCAGGTGCGAGCAGGGACGTATCCGAGATCACAATGGCATCCGCCGCAAGCTTGTCCTTATGGTTGTCGAGATAGAGCGGCAGGTTTGGACTGGATACCTCTTCCTCGCCTTCGATACAAAACTTGATGTTGACCGGAAGCTCCTTCTCCTGTTTCAAAATAGCTTCGACAGCTTTGACATGCAGGAAGAGCTGTCCTTTGTCGTCCGTAGCGCCGCGCGCGTACAGCTTGCCGTTGCGAATATCCGGCTCAAACGGCGGAGTTTCCCACAGATGCAGCGGGTCTACCGGCTGCACATCGTAATGGCCGTATACGAGTAGGGTCGGCTTGCCTTCCGCATGCAGATGGTCCGCCGTAATAATAGGGTGTCCTGCCGTCTGATGAACCTCGACATGCTCAAGCCCAGCCTCTCTAAGCTTGCCAGCAAGCCATTCTGCTGCCTTGGCAACGTCGCCTTTGTGCTCGGACAGGGCGGAAATGCTCGGAATGGACAACCATTCCTTCAATTCGTTCAGATGGGTTTCGCGGTGTTCAGCGAAATACGCTTTATAATCAACACTCATCATTTAGGATCCTCCTTGGATTAACATTGGCATACCAGAATGCCGCACCTTACTATTCTACCCCTTTTTAGAAGAATACGAAATATAGCGGAATGAAACTTAAAACTGATCGCGAACATGATTCGTCTGTTGAGATGAAAAATTGTCCAGGAGATTTCTCCAGAACATTCGCAGTGCCGGACTAATCAGTTTATTGCGGTGCCGAACGGCATAGATCTGGCGTTCAGGCAGCCAGGACGGGATGGGCCGCGAACGAAGTTTGCCCTCTGCGAGGTCCTCCTGGATGGCGGCTTCTGCAATCATGCCATACCCGAGACGGTGCCGCACCGCTGATTTCAGTGCCTCGGTACCCGAGATCTCCATCGAAACCTGAAGCTGCAACCGATGTTTGTCCGCCCAGCGGTCAATAAGCTGCCGGCTAATGGAGCCCGGTTCATGGGATACGAAGGGATGTCCGGCCAGATCCTCCGGAAACAAATCTTCTGAACTCCCGAAGGGATGGTCCGGCGCGAATATAAGCACGAGATCATCATGAATCAGCGGCTGGGCGATGAATTCAGGGTCCTCCACTTGCGTGTTCGAGATGATGCCGACATCGAGCTCATATTTTTTGATTTTTTCGAGGATATAGGCTGCCGGTCGGACATCCAGCATGATGGACAGCCCTGGATAATTGAGCTTCAGCTGCTGCAAGAGCGGCGGCAACAGATAGGTGGCTGGCGTATGGGTGCTGCCAATGGCGAGAACCCCCGCGGCCGTTCCCCGGTATACGTCCATTGTCGATTCAGCTTGCTCGGACAGGGAATGGATCTGTGATGCGTAATGATAGAAGGCGTGGCCGGCTTCCGTAAGTTTGATGACATGATAGGACTTGGTATGAAACAGAGCGATGCCAAGCTCTTCCTGCAGCTTGTTCAGATGGAAGGTGACGGTTGGCTGGGTGATGCCAAGCTCTTGAGCTACAAGGTACAGCTTCTTCAGCTCCACGGTGAGCACAAACACTTTTAATTGCTGTAAGTTCATGGATTACATCCTTTCTTCCAGTTTCATCATCGATACTATTAATCTTATCCTTTATTTGATAGATATTATTTAACTCTTTGTTAACGCAGCGATAATTTTTAATTGAATCTGGGGCGTTATGCTGAAATGGAATCAAGAAGGCCAATTCGAAACAGGAGGGTGACATGAATAAAAAGACAGGTTTCAAATATGGGATGTTGTTTGCATTAACCGCACTCATGTGGCTATTGTCGGCATGCGCGCAATCCGATGGACAGCAAACGGTCCGATCGGGAGAAACCACCGTACCCATCGCCAGCGGAAGTGGGGCTTCGGGGCAATCGGAGGTGTCCTCAGGTAACGACAAGGTTGAAGACACCGGGGAAACGATCTATTTATACGGAAATGATTTTGTGGATTTCATTGCTCCGAAGTTTATGGAAGAGACAGGCTTCAAGATTGAAGCCGTGCATTATGGCGGGGGAGAAGCATTGGCCAAAATAGAGGCCGAGCAGGGGAACCCGCAGTGGGACGTGCTGATGATGGACGGTCACGGATCGGTGCGAAATTTAGCTGACCGCGATTTTCTGATGACAGGCTGGCAGCCCCAGAATCTGGGGAATCTGTCCGAGAACGGGAAGGCTTATGTGCCGGAGGATTTCGCCTATTTCCCGGTCGGCATTCATGCAGCTGGCGTGATTGCTTATAACACGGATCGGGTATCGCCAGAGAAGGCTCCGACCACATGGGAACAATTTTTTGACTATGACGGTCCAGTCGGTCATGCAGATCCTGCTGTAGCAGCGCCTGCCTATCCACTCGTATCTGCGTTTTTTGAACAGTGGGGCGTAGCGGAGGCGGAGCAGAAATATGCGCAGCGTTTTGAGAAGGGACTCCATGTCTATCCCAAGAACGGCCCGGTAGGCAAAGCCTTGTTAAGCGGAGAGATCGAGGTTGCGGCACTTCAAGAGCACAATGCTTATGAACTGAAACTTGCAGGTGAGCCCATTGAGGTGATTTGGCCGGAGGAGGGGGCACCCGGGAGCCTTCGTGTGGTAGCGATCAGCAAACAGGCCAAGAATCCGGCTGCGGCCAAGGCGTTTGTTGAATATATGCTGAAACCCGAGACACAGCAGATGTTAACGGCGCTGGATTCAACGGACAGCTTCTTCACGCCGCTGGTTGAAGGTGTGCCGGCACGAAGTGAACGTGAACCAAACGGTGCCTTTATGCTGCCTTCTGCAAAGTGGGCCTCCGAGCATGAAGTTGAGATCAAAACCTGGTTTGCGGATCAGAACGTAAGGTAGGCAGATTACATGAATACTTCGGAAGCTCGCTATGGAGGCGGGGTAACCCTCCTCCTGTTTGTTTTTATTTTTTTGCCGCTGCTCGCCGTTCTGATCAACGTGATATTTCCCGGACTCTTTTTCGGGCAGATTCAGTCCAGCAGCCTGGGTTTGATCGGAGAAATATTTCATCGTCCGCTGTGGAAACAATCCCTCCTGAATTCAGTCACATTAGCGCTGGGAACGGCCACGTTTGGTACGATCATCGGAGGCGTTCTGGCTACTATACGGGCAAGATGGAATTTTGCCGCAGCGAGGTTGCTGGATATGACAGCTTGGGTGCTGCTGATCGCTCCCTCCTTCATGATTGCACAGGGCTGGGTATTGTTTGCGAGTGCGGATGGACTGGTTCATCAGTGGCTGGGTCTGACGTGGGTTACCTCGTTCATTTTTCAACCGGCCGGACTAGTGTTTGTCATGTCGCTTAGTAAGTTTCCGCTGGCTTATCTGGCTATCATGGCCGCATCGGAATGGAATATCCGGCAGTTTGGTTACGCGGCCAGACTGAACGGCGCCAAGCCGTTCACCGTGTGGAGAACCGTCGAGCTGCCATTGGCGCTGCCTTCATATGCAGCGGGCTGGACCTTGGTTTTTATGGATTCAATCGGCGATTTCGGGCTGCCTGCCGCATTGGCAACGGTGTATAAATTCCCCACGCTGACCTACTCCATTTACTCGGCTATTTACCAGTCGCCTGTTCGTTTTGATATGGCGGGAGTGCTGGCCTTTTACCTGGTCTTGATCCTGGCACTGGCGATGACTCTGCTTATGGTGACCCTTCGCAAATCCAGATTTGACTTTCTGAATGCGAGAGCCGTCAAGCTGGAGAAGGTGAAGCCGCGTTTTGCGTGGATTTACAATCTGTCGATTACGGTTTTTCTTGTTGTGAGCCTCGGGATTCCGATTGGGACGAGTGCTGCGGTATCTCTGCTGAAACAGGCAGGCGGCGGCCTGAATGTGGGTAATTTTACGCTCGATCATTATCGTGAATTATTTGCAGGGCAGGCTGGGGACCACCGGCTGCTGGGTTATCTGGAAGGAATGTATCATTCACTTGCCATTGCTGCCGCTGCCGCATTGTTTAGCATGCTGATCGGGTTTGTTGTTGCCTATATGCTGACCTTCACGGAGTCGAGGCTAAAACCGCTGCTTCAGCTGTTCTCTATCGTTTCATTGGCAGTGCCCGGTGTTGTTCTGGGAATTGGCTATATCTTTATATGGAATCAAAAATGGCTGGAACCGCTCGGTTTGCACTTGTACGGAAAGCCTTCGCTGCTCGTGATTGCGGGCATAGCCGGTGCCATCCCCTACGCGGTCAGGGTCCAGCTTGGAGCGTTCGGCAATTTGTCCAGCACAATGCTGAAGGCAGCCGCTATCCAAGGGGCAAGTGTATTCGAGCGGATGCGGGATATCGTACTGCCCATGGTGCGTCAGTCGTTGCTTATTGCAATTCTGGCTTCGTTTGGAACCAGCGTGTTTGATTTGGCCCTGGCCTCGATGCTGAAACCGGCTAATTATTCGTTGATGCCGCTGGTTATCGATAGAGCTTTTGAATTCTCGCGCTATGGCTATGCTACGGCTGCTACCGTGGTAAGCTGCGGTACCGTGGTGCTGATCATCGTATTGCTTCAAGCAGTGGGGCGTCTTGTATTTCGATGGCTGGATGGCAAGAAATCGCGGTAGATGGAATTGGTTGTCGATAGAGTGTGATCAGACTTGGAAGGGATGGAGAGCGGAATGATCTTAAGGGTAAAAGGCGTATCGAAATCATTCGGCTCACAGCAAGTATTGGAGCCGATCACGTTTGAAGTGGGGGAAGGAGAACGCATCTGCATTCTCGGTCCATCGGGCTGCGGGAAATCGACGCTGCTGCAGATGGTTGCCGGACTTCAGCGCATAGATTCAGGCGAGGTGGAGATGGCGGGTGTCACCGTGGAACGGGGAAGGCACTATGTTCCCCCGGAGAATCGGCCTATCAATATGGTGTTTCAGGATTATGCCCTATGGCCGCATATGACGGTGAAACAGAATATGGAGTACGGGATGAAGCGCCGGAAGCTGGACACTAACGACAGGGCGGATAAATTGGAACGACTCCAGTCGCTTCTGAAGCTGGAGGGCTTATTGGACCGCCTTCCCGCCCAGCTGTCGGGTGGACAGCAGCAGCGCGTCGGCATCGCAAGGGCCCTGGCAACAGAGCCCAAGCTGCTGTTGATGGACGAACCGTTGTCTAATCTGGACGTTAAGCTTAGAACGGACATGCGCGGTGAACTGGCGAGACTGCTGGGGGAGTTATCCATCGCTTCCTTGTATGTGACGCATGATCGTATGGAGGCATTCACGGTGGCGGATCGGATTCTGATTTTGCGGGATGGACGAATTGATCAATTCGGGGAGCCGAGGGTGTTGTTTGAGAGACCGGCAAGCCCTTGGGTTGCGCAGCTCATGGGATATCACAACCGGCTGGAAGCCGAGCTGGCCCGGAATGGGCAGCCTGAAGCCATACTTGCCGGGCGTCCCATTGCCGGACTTCGCTCAGGCGGGGATATGGGAGACGGCAGAGCCGTGATAATGATCCATCCTGAATCCATCCGGATATGCAGCGAAGAAACTTCGGCAGCAGGAAGCCTGCTGAAGGTGACGGTGGTACAGACGGTGTACGAAGGGACAAGATGGAGAGTCATTGTGGAAACGGCAGATCGGCAGCCCATTCATTTATTCCATGATTGCACGGTGGATGCCGGAAGCAAATTGTGGATACGACTGTCTCCGGATCAAACCATGATATATGCAGACAGCAGCATGCTAGCCCCATGAGCCAGGTGTACGCAGTTTCGGATGTTCATGGTTACGGTCATCTGCTGCAAGCTCTTCTGCTGCATGTGCATTATGATCCGAAGGTGGACCGCTTGTTCCTGCTTGGGGATTATGTAAACAAGGGACCGGATTCAGCAGGGACACTGGATTATGTGAAGGAGCTGTGTGATTCCGGTGCCGTTGCGCTTCAGGGAAACAACGAACGCAAATGGCTGCATCAACGGCCGGAACAAGCTGGGCTTGCGGCTTCCCGTTTCATGAAGTATCAGCAGTTCATTGGAACCATGCCGTTATGGACCGAGTATAAACAATATGTGTTTGTGCATGCAGGGATTCGGCCGGGCATTCCGCTTCATGCACAGAGCCCGGTAGAATTAACGGAGATTCGTGAGCCGTTTCTTCTGTCCCCCCGATGCATGGACAAAGTTATTGTGTTTGGTCATACTTCTACGTTTCGTTTGGGTGTACCGCCAGAGGAGCTCTGGCATGGAGACGGTAAGCTGGGAATCGATACAGGTGCAGGCCACGGATACTATTTAAGCCTGGTGAATCTGACCTCTGGCTTACAGTGGTCCATATCGGTTAAACAACCTGGGAGCATTACGTGCCGGAAGATGAAAATAACGGGAGCATTCGGCCTTCCTGAATATATTACTCCATTTCAAGAAGAAAAACGCAGCATCACGGACGAATAGTGATGCTGCGTTTGACAATGGAAGACCTAGATCACTGCAGCATGGATCAGAATTGATCCCAGCCGTTTCCGATCAGTTGACGCTGCAAGAAGGGCAGCTGCTGCTGCTGTTGGATGAATTGTTGCCGCTCCTGTTCTCGTAATTGCTGCTGCGAGCGAAGCTGCTCTTGCTCTTGAGCCTGCGTTCGCTGTGGATCAGCAGCATACGCTCCATGCTGCGGTTGTTCCTGTGCCTGAAATTAGCTGCTGGAACAACTGCTGCTGTTGCTGCTGTTGATATTGCTGCTGCTGTTGCTGCAGCAGCTCATAGTCACGGTTCACAGGGCTTCCTTGATGGTAGTAGTGCTGGTTGTGATGTGACGGGTGCTGCTGCTGATGCATCGTCTGGCCCTGCACCTCCCCTTGGTGCATGCAGTTCTTAGGCGGCCCGATTACAACCGTATCGGTAATAGGAGCGAAAGTCTCTTTCACTTTGGCTTCATCCAGGCAATACGTATGGGCGAAGACATTGGCCGGGGTTAATCTGAAGAGGTCGGAGCCAGGAATGAATTCAGGCACAGGCGCATCAAAGATGGCTATCAGATGGGTATTGTCAGCCGTCGCCATTTCATAATGCCACCAGCCTTGAGGCACAAGCGCGACCTGACCCGGCATGACCGGGAAGTTCAGCAGCTCCTTGGTGAACGGATTAATGATGGAGACGATGGCCGCTCCGGAAATGACATACACCAACTCGGATGCATTCTGATGAGTATGCGGTTCGACCACATTTCCGGTGCTGAGATGAATATCCAGCAGAGAAGCGTTGCCGAGCGTGTTCAATTCTTTTACCGAGAGTGAATTAATATAGTTTTGATTGTCTTTTTTGAAAATTTGGTTATTGTTCAGATCATAAGTATAACGAACAGATGGAGAGGTGAAATCCATATAAGAGACTGCCACGGTGATTCCTGCCCTTCATAATGTAATAGGCGTTGACCCATAGGATACGTTATTCGGATGGGCAAACATCCGTGAGCCCATTTTCGACAAGGCGGCAGCAAGCCACCCGTTAGCCGGGTGGCTTGCAATAATGTAATAGGAAGGGGGAAGCACCTTACCTGTCAGGTCGATTGTGGCAGCAGCTCTCTTTTACCGGCAGCGAAACTGATAAGTCCGGCTGCGAGACCAAGAGCGAGCACAACTCCTCCGAGCCATGGATGGTATTGAAGCGTGGATGTCGTGTTTAACATGAAGCCCCCTGCACCCGCTCCTGCAGCTAACCCGAAGTGAACAACAGAGGTGTTCAGGCTGAGAATCAAATTGGAAGAGCCCGGTGCCCGCTGGATAAAATAACTCTGGACAGCGGGACCTGCCGCAAACATGGACAGTACCATGATGCTTATCAGCATGAGTCCAATGAGCGACTTGCCCGAGAGCAGCGGGAGAAGAGCAAATACTCCAATATGAATGAGTGTACTGAGGGTGATCACTCTGGATGGCCCAAACCGGTCGATAGCATACCCACCCAGCTTGGAGCCGATAGCCCCAAAGAGACCGAATACCAGCATCATGAGACTGATGCTTGAAGGCTTGATATGAAAAATATCCTGGATAAACGGGGTAATGTACGTGAACAGCACCGAATTGCCGGATTCCCGGAAGAAGGTGAGAAACAGGGCGCTCAGGATCACTACACTTCCCAGCACTTTGAACTGCTGATGAAAGGGAACGGCCGCGTCCCCTTCGACATCCGGCAGGAGCTTGGCAAGGACAAAGGCAACCAACAGAGTGAGCAGAGCCAGCAGCAGGAAGATGGATTGCCAGTTCAGCATATTGGTTATCGTGATGCCAAGCGGAACTCCAAGCACCATGGCGCTGCTGAACCCGAGAACGATGGTACCGATCGCACGGCCCAATTTATCCGGGGGTACCAATTTGGCTGCGGTTCCCATTGCAGCAACGAGATACACCCCTGAGCTTATCCCCAGGATGATGCGAGAACCCATAAGCAGCCATACATGGCTGCTGGCATAGGATGCGAGACTGCCGACAATGAACAACAGAAGCGAGCCGAGCAGCACCTTTTTACGGTTGATTCGCGATGTGAGCGAAACCAGAAACGGTGTCCCGATGGCAAAGGCAAGTGAATACGCGGTGATTAACTGACCGGCAAGCGCCAGTGAAATATGGAGATCGTCTGCGATTGCATACAGGATACCCGAAACGATCAGTTCAGAGGTGGCGGTAAGAAAGACACCAAGCGCTAATAAATATATCATGAATGGTTTCATGTAAATTCATCCCTTCGGTTATGGCATCCGGTCTTGCGAATCATGGCTAGCACATGCTGCAGCCGGTTGAGGAAATGCTCGAGATCTCGTTGTGTTTGTATTATAAGCAGAGCACATTTATTATGTAAGAAGGCAAAGCAATTGGACATTATCCAAACATTTTGATTAACTTACTATTCATAAGCGGTGGGGTGAGGCTGTGGAACCCGTTAGGGAAGAGTTTCAGGAAAAGCCAGCGTTCAATCATATCTGTTCGGTGCTGCAAATTCTTGGTGCCAAATGGGCGTTTCTTGTCATCGCGCAGTTATCCCAAGGACCGAAACGCTTTAACCAGCTTCATCGGGATGCAGCTATCATCAAGACACAATCCTTAACGGATGTGCTTCGACATTTGGAAGGCAGCGGTATCGTAAGGCGCGAGGTTTTCCCTACGGTGCCCGTGTCCGTGGAGTATTCCTTGACGGAGAAGGGGATGGATTTTCTGGACTCTTTGAAGGAAATGGAGAAGTGGGCGGAAAAATGGGGCGTGGAGCAATCCTCATAAGGTTGATAAGTGAAACGATACGGAGTTTAAAAACTCATTTCTTGTTGTTGATGACAGGAAATGAGTTTTCTTTTTTTTGTAGAATTTCGTATTCTTATAGATAACATTTTCAGATCTGGAATGAAGTGATGGGGAGGGGGCTGCCGCTTGCGAATCCATAAGATAAACCTGCTGACCAAGCTGTTGATTTCCTATTTGCTTGTCCTGATGTTTCCCGTGATCGTCATCCTGTGTTATTACTATCCCTATTCAGCAGACGTAGTGAAAGAGAAGGAGATGGACTGGAATGCGCATATTACGGAACAGTTCATGACATCAATGGATACCTTTACCCGGTATGTGTACAATCTGCCGTTTGAGCTGGTACAGAATCGGGAGTTCAAGATGTACAAAGCGGAGGAAAGCGACTACCAGCGGGTCATCATCGCCAATGAGATGAAAAAATACAATGCAACCGATGCGTTTATTTACAACACCTTGCTGTATGTGAAGAACATCGGTTATTTGTTTTCCAAAACTGGAAGCGCATACAGTACGGAGGATCTCTCCATTCCTGGGGTCGGCTATTATTATGAAAACTGGGAGCACCAAGATATGATACAGACCCTAAATGATCTCAAAGCCCCTGTCGTCCGGCCGGTAGAGAATGTGGTTGTGCCTGGCAACAATCGTGTCAGAATGCTGACCTTTGTGCAGCCGCTTCCGGTAGGAGGCACCCATTCGCCCGGAGCCGTTATGATTATGGTAAAGGAAGATACGATTGTCCGCATGATGAAGTCTGTTTCAGAGATTTATAGCGGCGATTTCTTTGTATTTGACGGCCAGGGAAGGAGATTGGTCTCTTCCAATGAGACGTCCTACCAGTCTTCCGATGATTTTCGGGCGCTTGTGCAGGGCATAGGGGAGGAACGTTCTCCCACCTCCGGCATCTACGCGATCAGTGGATCGGACTATCTGGTATCCCACTCGGTTTCAGACAAGAACGGCTGGAAATATGTCAGTCTGCTGCCTGTATCTCAATCTCGTGTAAGGGCATTCGAACGATACAGCTGAACACGGTTGTTCTTGTCGGACTGATTCTGCTGCTCGAAGTGTTCATCATCTATGTATCCATCCGTAAAAATTATCAGCCGATTCGGCGTCTGGTTGACCTCGCTGTTCATGTCTTCGAGCCGCAGGAGCGAAGGCCGATGAATGAAATTGATACGATCAAGTACACGCTGGAGGAGCTTTCACAAGCGAATAGCAAGCTGGACGAGCATGTGAAGGGATCCTTGCCGATCATGCGGGACAACCTGCTGTTCGAGCTGGTGAGCGGGCATTATGCAGACTGGGAGGAATGGGAACAGGAAGCCGGAAGGATAGGCATTAGGTTTAAATATGAACACTTTACGGTTGCCGTGGTATGCTGTGAATCGGATGCCGGAGCAACCGAGAAGATCTTGGCGTGCTGCCGCAAATACGAAGAGCTGCTGCCGGACGGGGTGCAGACCTTCTTCTTCAAGAGCATCTATCAGCATGAGCTGATTCTGGCAAGCTCCCATGAGAGTGATTTCCCCCTCGAATCCTGTCTTGAAAGCATGCAAGAGTCATTGTTGAAGCACAATGGACTGCGAACGGTGATTGGCATCGGCAAACCTGTACGAGCACGATCACCGGTGGATATTCATGTGTCGTACCTGCAGGCGCTTCGGACGGCGGAGTTTCTGCGGATACGCAAAACCGGTTCGGTGCTGATATTTGATGACATGGAAATTCCCCAATCTGGCGCCGTATCCTATTTTGCCGAATTTCTGCAGTCGCTTGAGCTCTCGATTCTGAAGAATGATGCCGCGATGCTGGCTTCCTTGTCGGAGCGTATGATCGGGTATTTAAGCAATGACAGTTTACCGCCGCATATGATCCGAAGTGTATACCTGAACACGGTTACCGTTATCTTCAACGGGCTCCAGCGGTTCCGTCATGATGATCAGAGCCTCTTGCGGCTGACCGATGCCGCGTTCAAACATCGCTATACGCTGGAGCAGATGATCGGAATCATCCGGGAAAGCTGTACCAAGCTGTGCGATATGATCAGCGAGACGCTGCCGCTTGCCCGTCCGGCTACCCAAGAGGCGATTCTATCCATCATTGCGGAAAAAGGAATGGATCCGAACTGCTCGCTGCAGATGATGGCCGATTATTTTGATATGTCGGTCTCCAACTTCAGCCATCATTTCAAGAAAACGATGGGGCAAAATTTTAAAGAGTACATTGATCAGCTTCGGATTCAAAAATCCATTCAGCTTCTGCGAGACAGCGAAGAGACGCTTGAAGCTATATCTCAACAGGTGGGGTACACCAGCACCTCGAGTTTTATCCGCTCCTTCAAGAAGATGGTGGGTACAACGCCCGGACAATATCGGAATACACATAAAGCCTGAACGAAAGACCGTTGATGCCGAGATCCATGGCAGCCTCCAAGCGGTCTTTTTGTAAACTTATGCCCTTATATTCCGCCTCGCACGATTTCTTTTCGAAGATGAAAGAGCTTCAATTTTTGAATATATGCAATATTTGAATCCTTCTGGCCGACGGGCAACGGGTGCGGTTGTTGATCCGATAAATATAAGCGCTTTCAAAAAATGAAGATCCTTAAAAAACTGTGCGTTTACGCAGCTCGTCACCTCCAATTAGAGTGAAATGTGTCCGCAGGCAAGGTGAAATTCAAGGCTGCAATCCCTATGGATCAGACCCACAAACCAAACCAGGAGGTAATGAAATGAAGAAAAAGGTAAACGTTTTCATCTCTTTTATCGTCATCACTGCACTGCTGTTAACGGGATGCAGCGGAGCCGGAGACGACCATAACGAATCGGCGGAATCGCCCGGAGACGCATCAGGCAAGAAAGTGAAGTTGACAGCTCTTATTACCAAGCATCCCCTTACGAAACCTCTTGCTGAAATGGAATGGCTGCAGAAGGTTGAGGAAGCGGCAGGCGTGGAGATCGAATGGCAGGAAATCACGGCCGACTGGGGACAGAAAAAAGGAACGATGCTTGCCAGCGGCGATACCCCCGATCTGTTCATCGGGCCGAACGTCATTACAGATGCCGATTTCGCCCAGTTCCAGGGACGTGTTCCAGGATCTGTCCAGTATGCTGGATCAGGCACCCAACGTACAGACTATGTTTAATGAAAAACCGGATACCAAAGTGATTGCAACGCAGTCTGACGGCAAAATATACGGTCTCCCGAAATATCAGCGGTTCTGGCCGGCCTCGGCCAGCAGGCAATTCATTAACCAGCAGTGGCTGGATAACCTCGGACTTGGCATGCCGACAACGTGGGATGAATTGTATGAAGTGCTCGTGGCATTCAAAGAGAAGGATGCCAACGGCAATGGCAACCCGAATGACGAGATCCCGATGGATTGGCCGGGAGGCATCGGCGGATACTTTAATCCTGCTGTTCTTCTCGGAAGCATGGGCATCACGCTGACGGACGGCAGCGGGCAGGGCTATTTTGTGGAAGATGGGCAAGTGAAGAATTTTCTGACCGATGATCGGTACAAAACGATGGTTTTGTTCCTGAACAAGCTGTACAAGGCGGGGCTGATCAATCCGGAAGTGTTCACCCATGATTATACAAAATATCAATCTATCGCCCGCGGTGAAGGAGACACGGCCAAGGTCGGCTTCACCTGGGGATGGGTTGCCTCCGACCGTTTCGGTGAGCAGCTGGCACCGCAGTATGCTTCTATGCCGCAGCTCAAAGCATCCGCGGATTACAACGGGAAGCTGTCATGGAGCTATGACTATTACTCCCTGAATTATGGGCCGAACCATATCGTCATGTCCTCCAAGACCAAGAACAAGGAAGCGGCCATGAGATTCATCAATGAGTTATATGCGCCTGAGGTGGGAATGCAGGTGCTGTTTGGCTCCATCGGTCCGAATATTAAAGATAACGGTGACGGTACATATGCCGTTCTGCCTCCAGCTGATGCCAAGATGGACCCGGGTACATGGAAGTGGACCTCGACGATGGCGGATAACGGCGCTTTCTATATACCGGATTCCTTAAAGCTGACACTCGGTACCGATATGCAGGAGGTGCTGGGACAATCGGAGCCACTGGAGCCTGCATTAGAGGTTGACCCTGACAAGGATGTATTCCCCGGCATGTTCATCAAATATTCCACCATCGACAACAACACCATGAGCCTGAACAACACCAACGTGATGAACCTGGCGGAATCCAGCTTTGCGAAATGGGTAACCAAGGGCGGCGTTGAAGCGGAGTGGGATTCGTATATCAAGGAGAGCCAGAAGGCTGGCCTGAAGCAGAATCTTGAGATTATGCAGAAATATTATGATGATTACATGAATCAAAACTAGGAGGGAGGATATGGAATCCCGAAAAAGACGGAACACCTTCAGACGTGATTATCAGCTGTGGATCATGATTTTTCCGGCTATCATCGTCATCCTGCTGTTCAACTATATTCCCATGTACGGAATCCAGCTTGCATTCCGAGATTATGACTTCAGCCAAGGCTTGACCGGAGGCGAGTGGAGGGGGTTTGCCTATTTTCAGCAATTCATCGACAGCTACTTGTTCACGGATCTGATGCGAAATACGTTTCTAATCAGTCTGGCAACGATCGTGCTTGGTTTTCCGGCACCGATCCTGCTGGCCTTGATCCTTAATCAGATTCGCAGAAAAAGAATGAAACAGCTGATGCAGACAACAGTCTATTTGCCCCATTTCATATCCATCATCGTGCTGGTCGGCATGCTGAATGTGCTGTTATCCTCTGAGACCGGGGTTGTCGGCCATTTCATGAAGGCGCTGGGACTCGGTCATATTAATCTGCTGGCCTCCACCTCGACCTTTATCCCGGTGTATGTGCTCTCGGACATATGGCAGCACTGCGGATGGAACAGCATTATCTATCTCGCAGCCCTGTCCACCGTGGACCCCCAGCTGTATGATGCCGCCAAAATCGATGGAGCCAGCCGGTGGCAGACGATCCGGTATGTCGACATACCTGCGCTCATACCAACCATCATCATCCTGTTTATTCTCAGCATGGGGAATATCCTTGGCACCGGCTTCGAGAAAATATTCCTGATGCAGAATCCGCTGAACCTTCCTGTCTCTGAGGTCATTGCAACATACGTTTATAAAATTGGGATCATATCGAATCAATTCAGTTTGGCCTCGGCCATCGGCTTGTTTAATACACTCATCAATTTTGTATTCCTGTATGCGATGAACACCATCTCGAAGAGAATGTCCGAAACGAGCCTATTCTAATGCTTGGGAAAGGAGAAACGGTTGTGGAACATGAATATACCAGAAAGCGCGTCATTGGCAAGGAATTGATGTTCAGAATAACATTGGCATTTCTGTGTGCTTTTATTTTTCTTCTGGTCGCGTACCCGCTCTATTTTATCGTGATTGCTTCCTTCAGCGATTCCACGCTGGTGTCGACGGGGAAGGTCATGTTTATCCCCAAAAACATAAGTTTTTTCGGTTATCAGGAAATCTTCAAGGATATGCGGATCTGGACCGGCTATCGAAATACGTTGTTTTATACGGTCTTCGGCACCCTGATTAATATGCTGTTTACGCTTCCGGCAGCGTATGTGCTGTCCAGAAAAGAGTTTCGTGCAAGGCGGATTATCATGTTGATTTTTGTCATTACGATGTTTTTCAACGGAGGGCTGATCCCCACATACCTGCTGATGAAGGGGCTTGGTCTGACCAATACGATATGGGTGTTTATTCTCCCGTTTTCCGTGAATGTGTTCTATTTGATCATTGCCCGGACGTTTTTTGAGAACTCGCTGCCGCAGGAGCTGCACGAAGCGGCCGTCATGGACGGCTGCTCGCACTTCACCTTTTTTTTCAAAGTGGCGTTGCCGCTGTCCAAAGCCTTGGTATCCGTCATCGGGCTCTATTATTTGGTTGGGCACTGGAATGATTTCTTCACGGCTCTGATCTACATTCGGGATACGAAACTGCAGCCGCTGCAAATTGTTCTGCGGGACATTCTGCTATCGAATCAAGTATTCTCGAGCGGTGCGGGAACAGGGGGAGATGCAGGAGGATACGCTCAAAGATATGCTGACCAGATTAAGTATGGCGTCATTATTGTATCCACGCTTCCGATCCTGCTTATATATCCGTTTATGCAAAAATACTTCGAGAAAGGCGTTATGATCGGCTCTATCAAAGGGTAACTGGTTACGAATACTTGCAGCTGCTGATAAGGACAGAGATCCCCTTCGGGGGATCTTTGTCGTTCATGAGAATCACGGAAATTGCGAACAAGGGACGTACAGGTAACGATTAGCACCCTCGATATAACAAATGTCACCTTCAAAACAGCAGAAACATTTGTTACAATCTATCCAAATTGATGACGCGATAAGGAGTGGGAAGTTTGACCCGCAAAACGATGACGATGGTGCTGATGTTTTTACTCTTTTTTGTAAGCGCTTGCTACAATCAAAAGCAGGACCGTTATGATGTCATCTATCGAATGGAACCGGTAAAAGCGAGCTCATCTTCTTCCATTGAGGATAAAGAGCCCCGTCCCTTTACGATCGGCATCGTTCCCAAGGTGACGGGCATTCCTTACTTTAACGTGGTGGAAGACGGTGCTGTGGAAGCGGCCAAGGATTTGAACGTGAACGTAATCTACGATGGTCCGCTGATTGCCGATGCCGAGCAGCAGATCAAAGTCATCGAAGACATGATCAAGCGAAAGGTCGATCTGCTTGCGATATCGGCTAATGATCCTAAGCGGCTTGTGCCCGTGCTGACCCAGGCCAAGGAACAGGGAATCCGGGTTATCACCTGGGATGCCGATACCCTGCCTGAGGTCAGGGAGCTGTTCGTGAATATGGTGGATCCCGAGACACTCGGCCGCCATCTGCTGGATACGCTCGCCTGGACGATGGGAGAAGAAGGGGAATATGCCATCATGACCGGCGCTCTTTCCGCTTCAAACCTGAACGAATGGATCAAATGGATTCGTTATCAGCAGACGCATTATTATCCTGGCATGGAGCTGGTGGAAATTGCGGCAACGGATGATAATCCGCAACAAGCATACGAGGTCGCCCGGGAGCTGCTGAACAAGCATCCTGATCTGAAGGGGATCATCGGCAATTCCTCGGTAGGACCGCCGGCGGCCGCACAGGTGGTCAGCGAGACGGGCAAGAAGGGCGATATCAAGGTGGTTGGCCTGTCGACACCCAATCTGATGAAATCCTATCTTCAGGACGGCTCCGCCCAGATGGCGACACTATGGAGTCCGAAGAAACTGGGGTATCTGACGGTGGTAATTGCCAAGAATTTGCTGGAAGGCAATCTCCCTGTCCATGGCCAGGAAATCGAGAATGTAGGCAGCATCCGGTTCAACGGGGATGTAGTCATTATGGGCGAGCCGCTTGATTTCACAAGAGAGAACGTGAGCCAATATGACTTCTGAGAGACGGCGGCGGTTAAGGTTTAACCATTACAGGCTGAGCACGAAGCTGATTCTGACCTATATCGTGTTAACCGTGATTCCGATGGCTGTGCTCGGAATCTTCTCCTTTATCCAATATAAGGAATCCATCGAGGAACAGATCGGGGAATACATGCCGCGATTTTTGAGACAGGCGAACGCCAATATCGACAATCATATTGCGGATGTGATGGCGATGCCCAAGCTGCTGCTGAATTCGGAGAATACACTGGCGATCCTGCGCAAGGATTCCTACCAGAGCCAGGCGGATCAGAACAAAGACCAGTATGCGGTGAATAATTATTTGACGCGGACGTACCTGAACGGGAGCAATAGCGACATTCTAGGCGTATTTGTATTATCCAGGAACCGGCTGTTCCACACCTCAAGGATCCCGTTTACCGGTCTGGATTGGGAGAGCATGCTTACGCCGTATGGTCAGGACATGGATTTGAGAGGGAAGGAAAAAATCATTCTTCCCAGCGAGATCAAACTCCGGTTTGACGGGGATATCCCTTATGTCATGATCATGAAGCAGATTCAGGACACGGACAACCGCAAGGACCTGGGTACCATGTTTATAGCGGTGCAGCTCACATTCATCGATCGGATCCTGCTGGACTTCGAGCAGAATGAGGATGCCGAGATTGCCATGGTCAGTCTCAAAGGCGAGGTCATCTACCACACCCGTCATGAGCTTATCGGATCGATGGATATGGCGGTTCATGAGTATCCGATCTGGAACGGGAGCTTCAGGGAAAGCCGGAGCGAGAAGCTGATCAGTGTAACGGAATCGCAGACATTTGACGGAATTCTGGTTCACAGCATTCCCCTTGAGGATCTGACAGCCAGAACGGATTGGACAAGAACACTCAGCATTATGATTTTTAGCGGATTTGTGATCGTGACGACCTGTTTGACGGTTGTGTTTGTGCTGCGTGTGATGAGCCCGATCAAGAAGCTGATTCATCTGATGAAGGAGGTCGAGCGCGGGAAATTCCAGGTTGGCTTGAACATGCAGCGACAGGATGAGGTAGGCATTCTGGTCCGCAGCTTTAATTCGATGATTGCGACCATTCGGGAGCTGATTGAGAAGAACTATGATATCAAAATCCGGCAGAAAGAGGCAGAGCTGTATGCGCTGCAATCGCAGATTGATCCCCACTTTATGTACAACACGCTGGAGACGATCAGCATGGCCGCAGAGGAGGGAGAGAAGGAAGCCGTTGTGGGCATGGTGACACAGCTTGGACGAATGCTGCGGTTCTCGGTAGGCAACAAATCGAGGTTTGTCCCTGTTCGGGAGGAGCTGCAGCATGTCATGGACTATTTGACGATCCAGAAGTTTCGTTTTGAACAGCGGCTGTCGTTTGATATCCTGGAGCCTCACGATTTGGAGTTGTATTATACGCCGAAATTCATCGTGCAGCCGATTGTGGAGAATGCCGTCAAGTATGGACTCGAGTCCCGTGACAAGCTGATTGTCGAAATCCTTGTAAGCAGGGAGCTTGGTCTGCGAAGCGGTATGGAGGATATCGTGATCAAGGTCAGGGATAACGGGCCCGGGATTCCCTCCAGGCGGCTGTTGGAGGTGGAAGAGTCGCTCAGGCAGCAGACCCTCACAGGCAAAGATTCAGAGTTCGGACTGGGGAACGTCAACACCCGGATTGTGATGATGCATGGGCCTCATTATGGCATGCAGCTGCACAGCGTTGAAGGGAAGGGGACCGAGGTCACCCTTCGAATTCCAATGATCCGTTTAGAGGATGTATCTGATCTTGAACAAGATTGAGCAGGGAGGGACAAGGGGATGGAAGCCATACGTACGATCATCGTAGATGATGAGGCACGGATCCGCAGAGGCATTGGACGGTTATTGTCTACTTGCGAAGGAAATTGGGAAGTCGTTGCTGTGCTCTCAAGCGGCTTGGAGGCGCTGGAGTATATGGATCAAAGCCATGGCGACATCGATCTGTTGATTACAGATATCAGAATGCCGGATATGGACGGGCTGACTCTCGTGAAGGAGGCGAAGCGCCGATACACCTTCTACCCGGTTATGATCAGCGGGTACAACGATTTTGAATATATGCAGACCGCCATCCGTGAAGGAGCGGTGGATTATATTATGAAGCCGGTTGACCGGGAGCAGTTCCGGCGACGGATGAAGGAGATCAGTGCGATCATTCTCCAGAATAAGCGAAACCGCCTGCATCTCCATAAGATGGAGCGGGAATTGAAATTAACGCGGCAAACGCAAATGCTGAGTTACGTCACTTCCGCGGGACTGGATATGGGAAGGCTCGGTTACTGGGTGGAGGATTTTCCGAAGGGCTTGTATGTGCTGTTATATATAAGTCTTGATCCGGTACCGGTCAAGTCCAGAAGTTATACCTCCAAGGATTGGGAGGCCTTTGATTATGCGATGGAAAATATCATCATCGAGGTAGCGGACCGTATGCAGGAGCAATACGAGGGGCGGATGGAAAAATGGTGCTGGAAGGGCGGTGATTCCGACTACTGGGTGATGCTTCACAGTAATGGAAACCCGGAAGCCACTGAAATCGAGCAATCGGCTAGTGATTTATCTGCAAGCATTCGTACAGCCATCGCGCTGCATACGCCATTTAGTGTGTCGGTGTCCTACGGCAATCGAATGGAGGATCTGTATATGCTTCCAGAGGCGCGGCAGCGATCCCTGTCGCTGATGAATTACCGCTTGCTCTACGGCAGTAACCGGACCTTTCACGATGATATGGCCGATTGGGCGGTGGAGCGGATGGATAGTGAGCTTGCCCATTTCGCCCACCGGCTGCGGGCGGTGGCGGAGCAAGCCAATACGGAGGAAGCCGCTGCCTTGTCGCAGCAATTTTTCCGGAGGCTCAGTCAGATCAGCTCCCCGATGACGATTCAATATGCGGTACAGAACGCCTATATTCAAATCCATTCCGTAGGTATTGAATATGTCAGCGGTGATACCGTACCGGTATCGCTCGAGAAGGGGATTCAGTCATTATCCCGGGCGGCACATTTACATGTGTTGAAAAAGGAGCTGGACACGCTGATTCTTGATGTCATATCCCTGGTGCGCGACTCCCGCCAGAGCGGCAGCCTTAAGCCGGTGGAGCAGGCGAAATCCTGGATCATTGCCCATTTGGGGAGCGATCTTAGCATAAAATCCATTGCCGATCGAGTGTACATGAATCCTTCCTATTTCAGCAGAACCTTCAAGATGCAAACCGGTGTCACGGTGCTGGATTACATTACAAATCTGCGTATGGAGAGGGCCAAAGAGCTGCTGACTGACGCTAAACATAAGGTTTCGGATGTATGCAGTTTAGTCGGATATCAGGATGTGAAGTACTTCAGCCGGCAGTTTAAGCAGCGGTACGGGGAGACGCCTTCGAAGTACAGGGAGCGGCTGGAAGGAGCAGATTAAGAATGAATATCGTGCAGAAGCGAGGCGGCCCCTGTCATTTGTGATGGGGGCTGTTGTAGTACCGACATGTGTGGTGCGCTTGTCGATTAAGATATTCATGGAGTGGATACCGGCATAATAGCAATTGATAAGAAATGACGACATGTTGTAATTGGTAGACTAAGGTTAGTCTAATCTCATTCTCATCCATTAAAGGAAACTACTTTATTCACCTAGGAAGGGGAAGCATTATGAACAGGATCAAAGGAGAATTACCGAAAATCGTGACACGAGACGAGTGGCTAGCGGCCCGCAAAGAGCTGCTGACCAAGGAGAAGGAAGCTACCCGCGCGCGGGATGCACTGAACGCCGAACGCCGCCGACTGCCGATGGTCGAGATTGACAAGGAATACATTTTTGAGGGGCCGGACGGCAAGGCAAGTTTGCGCGACCTGTTTGACGGCCGAAGTCAGCTTATTGTCGGCCATTTCATGTTCGCTCCTGACTGGGAGCAGGGATGCTCGAGCTGCTCGGCCGGAGCTGATGAAATGTCAAGCGGCCACCTCCGGCATCTGCACGCCCGTGATACGTCTTTTGTGTATGTCTCCCTTGCCACGCTAGCGAAGATTGAACGGTACAAAGAACGCAAGGGATGGACGTTCCCTTGGTACTCCTCGTACGGCAGCGACTTCAACTACGATTTCCATGTCACGCTGGACGAATCCGTCACTCCGCTCGTGTACAATTACCGCAGCAAAATCGAACACGCTCAGGTCGGCGAATCCATATTTGAGGGTAAGCAGCCGATGGAAATGCCCGGTCGCAGCTCCTTCCTACGGGACGGTGACAGAATCTTTCACACCTACTCGGTCTATGCCCGCGGACTCGAGCAAGCTGGCGGCTCGTACTACTTTCTCGATGAGACGGCGCTGGGTCGGCAAGAGTTTTGGGAGGAGCCCAAGGGCCGTACGGTCGCCCCAAGAGGCGCAGTCCCTAACTTCTTGGATTGACTTTGCGGCGTGGTTATTCCCAACTAGCAAGCCTCGGTGCTGAAAACCGACCTTTTTGAACACGCACTGATTTTATTCAATGCTCCAGTTATGTTTGATCCAAAAAAGCTTCCCGTCAATGATGAATTGATGAGGGGCTTTTTTTTATGGGGAGTGAATGCAAACAACGCAAAGAGAATGAAGAAAACGCAAATGTAGTCAGAAATGACCCCCTTCATAACCGGTTTGTCTACTACAAGGAAAGCGCTTTAATTAGTAACCTAGGATCAGTACAGTAAACTGCGAAACAGCCAACAAAACAGGATTCGGAGGGGTGAGCGATGGCTGGGTACATTCTGGAATTGAAAGGAATCACCAAAATTTTTCCCGGCATCAAGGCGCTGGATAACGTTTATTTCAAGCTCAAGCCAGGCGAGATTCACGCATTGATGGGAGAGAACGGCGCGGGTAAATCCACCTTCATTAAAGTCATTACCGGCGTATATCAGCCTGACGAAGGCGAGGTTTTGTTGAATGGAGAGCATGTAGAGTTTAAGACACCCAATGCTGCCAAGGATCAGGGCATCGCTGCCATATATCAACACGTTACCTGTTATCCGGATCTGTCGGTGACGGAGAATATCTTTATGGGGCATGAAAAAGTAAAGCGGGGAACGAAGCGGATTCTCTGGCAAGAGATGCATGAGGAGGCGCAGCGGCTGCTATCCGAGCTCGGGGCAACCTTCAGTGCCAAGACGCTGATGGGGGCGCTCAGCATTGCAGAACAGCAGATCGTAGAGATTGCCAAGGCGCTGTCCTCCAATGCCAAGATCATCATCATGGATGAGCCGACCGCAGCGCTGACCAACCGCGAAAGCGAGGAGTTGTACCGGATAACCGAACAACTGCGGGATAAGGGAGCTGCCATCATCTTCATTTCCCACCGGTTTGAGGACATGTACCGGCTTGCCAGCAAAGTTACCGTGTTCCGCGACTCCAAATATATCGGAACCTGGAATGTGAATGAGATCTCCAATTCGGATCTGATTGTAGCAATGGTTGGACGGGAGATTACCCAGCTGTTCCCCAAAAAAGAAGCAGCCCTAGGGGAAGAATTGCTGCGGGTAGAAGGGCTGTCGAAGACGGGGTATTTTGCGGACATCAGCTTTATGCTCCGTCGGGGCGAAATATTAGGCTTGACCGGCCTCGTAGGAGCGGGAAGGACGGAGGTATGCCAGGCGTTGTTTGGAATCGAACCCTATGATGAGGGCAGCGTTTTCTTCAAAGGGCAGCCTGTTCGAATTCGGAGTCCGCTTGATGCGATGCGCAAGGGAATCGGATACCTGCCGGAGGATCGGCAGAAGCAAGGGCTGGTGCTGGACTGGAGCATTGCCCGTAATATTACCTTGTCCTCGCTGGAGCATGTGAGCAAGCGGGGGACGATCGATACGGCCGCGGAAGCGGATATAGCCAAGCGAATTGCCGAGAAGGTCGGTGTGAAAGCCAAGAGTATATTCGATCTGGCAAGCTCGCTCTCCGGCGGCAATCAGCAGAAGGTGGTATTCGCCAAGCTGCTCACCAGCGAGCTGGACGTCATTATTTTGGATGAACCGACCAAGGGGGTCGATGTCGGCGCCAAATCATCTATCTATGAGATGATCAGCGATCTGGCCGCGCAAGGTTACGGCATTATCATGGTTTCTTCTGAAATGCCGGAGATTATTGGCATGTGCGACAGAGTTGCTGTCATGCGCGAGGGACGAATCAATACATTTCTGGATCGTCCTTCAATTTCGCAAGAGGCGATTTTACAACATGCGATGGCGGATGAAGCTCCCTTGAATAAACGAGCATAGAAGGTGGGAGAGAACCTATGGAAGACAAGGGCACAGGTGCAACAATCGCAGCTTCACAGCCCGCTACGGGAGGGACAGTCAAGACACGATCTTTTGCATCGAATATTTCGAAGTTCAGGGAAGTGGGGTTGCTCGGTTTCATCGTGCTGTTATCGATTGCGGTGCAGATCAGGAACCCGAGCTTTCTGACCCTTGAGAACATCAGCGATATGGCAACCAATACGGCTATATTAAGCATTTTGGCAGTAGGGATGATGCTGGTTATTGTCACTCGGGGCATTGATCTGTCCATTGGTGCCATTCTAGCGCTGTCCGGTATGACTGCAGCACTCACAGTCGGGGCATTCCCGGACCTGCACCCGGCACTGGTCATTATGCTGGGAACGGCGGTAGGTTGGATCAGCGGGTTGGTCGTAGGTTTCCTGGTGGCGAAGGTGGGCATTCTGCCGATTATTGCGACACTCGGGATGATGAATGTGTTCCGAGGGTTGACGTATATGATCAGCGGGGGAAAATGGGTCAGCGCCCATCAAATGCCGAGCAGCTTCAAAGGCATTGCCACCGCCAGCTTCCTCGGCGTGAACAACCTGATTCTCATTGCCATTGTTATTTATCTGGTTGCGTATTATTTCATTCAGCATACTCGTACAGGTCGACAAATTTATGCGGTGGGCAGTAACCCCGATTCCGCCCAGATCAGCGGGATCAAGTCGGACCGCATTATCTGGCTGGTCTATGCCATTATGGGCTCCTTGGCCGGTCTGGCAGGGGTGCTGTGGGTATCCAAATTCGCGTCCGCCCAAGGGGACACGGCATCCGGGTACGAACTAAGCGTGATCGCAGCCTGCGTGCTTGGCGGTGTCAGCATCGCTGGCGGCTCGGGCAAAATATCCGGCATTCTCTTAGGCTCCATCCTGTTTGGCATCTTGAATAATGCTCTGCCGCTAATCAACGTATCGCCATTCTGGCAGATGGGCATTCAGGGAGGCGTCATTCTGATTGCCATTTTGGTGAATGCGTTTGTGAAGCGCGGGGTAGACCGAAGTCATTTGATGAGGAGGAGAATTTAAGACGATGGAAACAAGAGTGCTCATCCATAAACAGGATTTTTCCTGGAAACGCTTCTTTCTCCAATGGGAATGGATGCTGGTTCTTCTGTTTATCGCAATCCATGTCATGAACATGAATTTGTCCGAGTATTACTGGGATTCGGCAAATCTGCGTGATGCCACCATGGGGTTTTTGGATAAAGCGTTCATTGTACTCCCGATGGTGTTCATCATGATTCTGGGGGATATCGATATTTCGGTAGCTTCGATCATCGCTCTGTCATCGACGGTGATGGCTGATCTGTATAACCATGGTGTGCCCATGAGTTTTGCCATGCTGGTCTGTCTTGGTGTCGGTATCCTCTGCGGCTTCATTAACGGTCTGCTGATCGTGAAGTTTAAAGAGCTGTCAGCGGTCATTGTGACCTTGTCCACCATGATCATTTATCGGGGTATTGCTTACATTATGCTGGAGGATCAGGCTGCAGGCTCGTTCCCGGAATGGTTCAGCTTCCTCGGCTGGGGTTACGTGGGCCCGATTCCCTTCATTCTGATTGTATTTGCTATCTTTGCCGCAGGGTTCGGCTGGCTGCTCCACAAAACGAAGTTCGGGCGCAGCGTGTATGCGATGGGCAGCAATTCGACGGCAAGCCGTTTCTCAGGTATTCAGGTGAATAAGATCAAGATGATGGTGTTTACCTTGACCGGGCTCATGTCGGCAATTGCGGCCTTGTTCCTTGCCTCCAGAATGGGCAGCACCAGACCGAATGTAGCGACAGGCTACGAGTTGGACGTCATTGCCATGGTAGTACTTGGCGGTATCAGTACAGCAGGCGGGAAGGGGCGCATGATCGGTGCGATTTTGGCGATATTCCTGATTGGCTTCCTTCGCTACGGACTCGGACTTGTTAACGTACAGGCCCAGGTGCTGCTCGTTATTATCGGACTGCTGCTTATCGTTGCCGTAGCTGTTCCCAAGCTGAAATTTGGCAAAGGGTTATCACGTAAGGGCTAGTACGGATTTACATGTTGGTAGCTGCTGGCGTGTCAAGCGTCGGTGATACGCATAGAACATGATATATAAAAGGGAGGAACGACGGATGAAGAAGTGGGTATCCACCATACTGACAGCGGTTATGGTCATGAGCTTGCTGGCGGCATGCAGCACGAAAGCGCCTGGAGAGAGCAGTGCTTCTGCGGGAGATGGCAACAAGGACGGTAAGAAGAAACACGCCATTATTTTCAAAAACACAGGAAATCCATACGGTGAGAAAATGATGGAGGGTTTCAAGAATGCGGTGGAGGAGCAAGGGAATGAAGCTATTCTGAAGGCTCCGGATCAACCGACAGCTGAAGCGCAGATTCAGATGATCGAAGAGCTGATCTCACAAAAAGTCGACAGCATCTCCGTGGCTGCCAACGACGAGGATGCCTTGCAGCCAGCGCTGAAAAAAGCGATGAACGCGGGAATTCAAGTGCTGTCTCTGGATTCGGCACTGAATCCGGCCAGCCGCAAGGTCCATGTCAACCAAGCCGACCCTGAGCGTATCGGTCGTACCTTGATTCAAGGGGTAGCCGAAATGATTGGCAATGAGGGACAGATTGCCATTCTGAGTGCGACATCCCAAGCATCAAACCAGAACATCTGGATCGAATGGATGAAGAAGGAACTGGAAGATCCGAAATACAGCAGCATTGAGCTTGTCAAAGTGGCTTACGGGGATGACCTGCGTGATAAAAGTGTGTCCGAGACGGAGGCTCTGTTGAAATCGTATCCGGATCTCAAGGGGATCATCGCTCCCACCACTGTCGGTATCGCTGCGGCAGGCAAAGTGCTGACTGATAAAGGCCTGAAAGGCAAGGTGCAGCTGACCGGTCTGGGGCTTCCAAGCGAGATGGCCGAGTACATTCAGAGCGGTGTCAGCCAGTGGATGTATTTATGGAACCCGATTGATGTTGGTTATATGACGGGTTACACGGCGGATGCTTTGGTCAAAGGCGATATTACCGGGGCCGTAGGCAACAAGTTTACGGCCGGCGAATTGGGTGAGAAGGAGATTGTCGCCGACGGTGAGGGTACGCAGATCATGCTGGGCGACCCGTTCAAATTCGACGCCTCGAATATTGCCGAGTGGAAAGACGTGTACTAATAGCACGCCGCGTAAAGCTGATAAGTTAAGGCGCTCTGTGCATTAGGGGCGCAGCTTGAGCATGTTAAGTGATGGGCGAGTAAAGTAGAGAGCAAGTAAAGTAATAAGTAAGTGAAGTAGTGAGCAAGTAAAGTAGAGAGCAAGTAAAGTAATAAGTAAGTGAAGTAGTGAGCAAGTAAAGTAGAGAGCAAGTAAAATGATGAGCATGTAAGTAATGAGCGAGGAAGCCGATCCAGCCGGATCGGCTTTTTAAAGTTGAACAGATCGTCAGGCTGTATGAAGCGCCGATTGATCGGATTTCAGAATGTATTCACCGGCGAGGACATGGAGTGATTTCTAACGGACACAGCAGGCGTATTATCGAAAAGCTCCTATCACAATTGTAACGGACAGTAGGCGTTATTAGAACCTCTCATTCGAAAGCAACGGACACAGTAGCCGTTATTGTTGTGAAAAACCTCTGATCCCAATGCAATGAAGACAGTAGCCAAAAGCTCCTATCCCAAAAACAACGGACACAGTAGGCGTTATAGTCGTGAGAACCTCTTTTGCAAATATAACGGACACAAGAGGCGTTATTTTCGTGAATAAGCCTCTTTTCCAAATGTAACGGACACAGCAGGCGTTATGAAGTCGTTTCATCGCTTGTTTGCCTCTTTTTTGTGTAAATAACGCTCTTCAGGTCCGTTATCTTTTTCAAATGGAGCATTTCTTTCGAATAGCGCCTTCTCAGTCCGTTAGGGATTCAGATTTGGATCATAACATTTGTTTCGACATCCATAGAATATTTTGGTTCTCGATCTCATTAATATGATAATGTCGCTGATCGGTTACGATGGTGAACGAATTCATAAAGGGGATGATGAGATTTATGAAGAAGGCACGCTCACGTTCGCGCAGGCTGAAGAAAACGACCATGACTGTCATGGCACTGCTGCTGTTGCTGGGCACGTTTGTTACATGGGGCACCGCGAGCGCCGAACCGCAAACCTCGCCCGGTGAGGCGTCAGCCGGTGAAGTTGCGGTGCTTGCCGAGTGTGCGGCCGTACCATGGAGTACAGGAAGCGCCTATAGCAGCGGGGCCGAGGTATCACATGCAGGCAAGCTATGGAGGGCCAAGTGGTGGACGACAGGCGAGGAGCCAGGTACAACCGGACAATGGGGAGTATGGGAAGACAAGGGGCCATGCGGACCGGGTGAAGGGGATGGCGGAGGAAGCGCTCCGCCGGAGGTGCCTTCTGATGCGATTGCATGTTCCACAACATCCTGTCTACAGAGTGCATTGAAGAATGTGGTTCCTGGTAAACGCATCGTTCTGGCGCCGGGTACATACGCAGGGAGCTTCTCGTCCACGGTTAAAGGGACTGCACAGCAACCGGTTGTCATTGAGAGCCAGGATTCGGCGAATCCGGCCATTATTTCTGGTTACTCTACGGGCTCGGGGTATAGCTTACGGGTTCAAGGTGACTATTGGATCATCCGAAACTTGAAGTTTACCAATGCACAGAAGGGCATTCTGCTGGATAATTCCAATTACAGCCGCATAACGAGTGTGGAGGTTTACAATATCGGTTATGAAGCTGTGCATTTTCGGGACGGCACCTCGTACAGCACGATTGAGAACTCTCGTATTCATAATACCGGCAAGACAGGCGCGGGCTTCGGAGAAGGCGTATACGTAGGTTCCGCGGAGGGAGCGAGCTACAACCAGAACACCCACTACAATACGATTCGTAATGTCACTTTCGGTCCAAATATTACGGCAGAGCACATCGATATCAAGGAGAGATCCATCGGGACATTGGTGGAGAATTGCACCTTCCATGGCGAGGGAATTAGCGGCGCCAATTATGCCGACAGCTTCATCGATGTGAAGGGGAATAACGCGATTATTCGGAATAATGCGGCTTATCAGAATGGCAACAGTGTCATTGTAGATGCGTTTCAGCTGCATGAGATCGTTCCAGGATGGGGGATCAATAATACCTTTACGGGCAATACCGTTTACTTGAGCGATCCAGCTGTGTACGTAATCGGTGCGTATAATAATACCTCAGCTACGGCCTCTCAGAATACGAGAAGTCCGGCAGGGAACATGTACAAGGGGAACGTAACGGTCCAGTAGCCGTGGAGGAAGCACCCGAGGTAACGACAAAAACAATGGTCTGTATCTGTGTAGCGGCATACGAAGAGTTTAGTAGCCGTGGAGGAAGCACCCGAGTAACGACAACAACGATGGTCTGTATCTGTGTAGCGGCATACGCAGAGTTTAGTAGCCGTGGAGGAAGCACCCGAGTAACGACAACAACAATGGTCTGTATCTGTGAAACGGCATACGCAGAGTCCAGTAAACTGGGGAGGAAGCACCCGAGTAACGACAAAAACAATGGTCTGTATCTGTGAAACGGCATACGCAGAGTTTAGTAAACTGGGGAAAAATCACCCGAGGTAACGACAACAATGACAGACCCGTATGCCATGAATCGGCATGCGGGTCTATCGTTGCCGTAACATACTGGTTACCATCGCAGATGAATTTCGTGGGTAATTTAGCAGGCTGAGAGGCAACCAGACCATTCTCGCGCATCAGGCGTCAGGACTGATCCCGAATCATATCCACGAAGTTCATGGCTGCGGCGGATAAAGGCTCTTGTTTGCGGGTGCAGACCGCGATGATATTTTGCAGCTGGATTCCTTCGACATACACCCGGCTAAGCTCTCCGCGCTCCACGTATTCGCGCACAACAAGCGAAGATACGAAGTTGGCACCGTATCCGGCAATGACGGCGGTGATCGCTTCATGCAGACCATTGAATTGCAGCGCGATGCGCGGCGAAGGGGCGCTATGGGTACGGCATAAGGCCAGTAACCGTTCACGGGTTGAGCTTCCCTCCTCCCGCATTACAAAAGGCTCCCTCATCATCTCATCAAGCGAGATATGCAGATTGGCAAAACGGTGATCCGGTGATACCACGAACCACAGCTCATCCCGAAACAATTCTTCGGTCTGAATCTCATCTGGAGATTCTTCAGGCAGCCCTCCATAGATGGCAATGTCGACTTCCATATTCAGCAGCTGCTTAAGCGCATCGCTGGAGTTGGTCGTTGTGATACTCATCTCCACGCCTTCATACTGCTGTTTATATCTCGCTAACCAGGCCGGCAGCAGGAAGTGGGAAGGGAGATAAGTGGCGGCCAACCGGATATGTCCTCTCGAACCGCTTCGAAAATCCTGACAAAACTGCTCGATCTGCAACTCAACGGAGAAGAGTCTTTTGGCAAGCTGGACAAGCTCCTTTCCGGCTTCCGTCAGAGCGATGCCTCTACCTTGCGGTTGAAGCAGGGTAATGGAAAGTTCTCTCTCAAATTTCTTGACTTGGGCGGTAATGGCGGGCTGGCTTATATTTAACAGTTCGGCAGCGCGGGTAACACTGCCTGTCGTTGCTATGACATGGAATAATCTTAGCGCGTGTAAGTTCATGTGAAGTGCTCTCCCTCCATTTATATATTTAAGTTATATAAACTAATAAAAGATATATTATATCTATAATAATAAATCACATACAATGAATTTGTAAGAACCATGATTAATGAACAAGAGGAGGAAATCAAAATGAAAACGAATGATGTCACGACGTGGGGAAAAGTGGACGATTACGTTACGGAGCGCTTGATCCCTTACGATGAGGTGCTGGAGCAGGTGCTGCTCGCAAACCGGGAGGCTGGCTTGCCCGAAATCGACGTATCCCCGGCTCAGGGAAAGCTGTTGAATGTCATCGCCCGTATCAAGGGAGCAAAGCGCATTCTGGAGATCGGAACGCTTGGCGGATACAGTACGATCTGGATGGCAAGAGCGATCGGACCGGAGGGAAAACTGATTTCACTGGAGCTCGATCCGTTTCATGCTCAGGTTGCCAAATCCAATGTGGCATTGGCAGGGCTTGAGGATAGAGTCGAAATCCGGGTAGGCGATGCGTTGGTGCAGTTGGAGCAGTTGGCTAAGGAGAAGGCAGAGCCGTTCGATCTGGTCTTCATTGACGCCGATAAACCGAGCAATCCGAATTATATGAAATGGGCGTTACAGTTCTCGCGTCCGGGTACCGTTGTCATAAGCGATAATGTCATTCGGGATGGAGAAGTGATCGACCATCACAGCACGGATCCTCGGGTGCAAGGCATCCGCAAGTTCATGGATATGCTCTCCGGCGAGCCGGCCATTTCCGGGACCGCGATTCAAACCGTGGGAAGCAAAGGGTATGACGGATTCTACATTGGTATTGTACAGTAGGCAGCAATATGAGATCGCACTAAGCCCTTAAACGGAATAAGACATACGCTGAAAAGGCAAACCAGGAGAAGCCATGTATCGGAACGCAGGAAAAAAAGAGCTGCACCCAAGGTAAGTTATACCCTGGTGCAGCCCTTTGTTGTGTTTAACCAGCATGCACGGTCCGTGTGAAGCACCGGATAAGCCTGGAGAAAGAGAAACTGCCGCTCCCATGCAAGGCGCTTCTTTTTCATAAAAGAAGGCAGATCAGCATGCATGTTCGTGCGCTTGAATTACATCTTCAGATCATGTCCTTTACTAGAGGATTCGCTCCGCTCTTTGGGAGTGAAGGGCCACCAGTTGGCCCGGCCGAAGATGCGTACCATGACCGGTACGAAGAATGGCAGGAATACCAGTGCATAGAGCACAAGGCCAACCAGAACCACCGTTGCGATCTGCATCATCGACAGTACGCCGGATGGATACATTGCTGCAAATGTACCGCCAAGGATGACCATGGCAGACAGGATCACCGTACCCATATTGCGCATGGCATGAAGAATGGCGTCCTGAACATCCCAGCTCTTATTCTCGTTGAAGCGTGCCATCAGGAAGATGCTGTAGTCCACCCCGAGCGCGATCAGCATGACAAAGCTGAAGAACGGCGTGGCCCAGGTGATGCCGGAATATCCGAAGCCGTGGACAAAGATCATCTCCGTAACACCGACTGCGGTAAAGTACGTAATGACCAATGAAACAATCAGATAGATCGGCATCACGATGGAGCGCAGCAGCACGACCAGAATGATGAAGATCCCGCTCAGCATGAGAATCACGGTCCGCGTGTAGTCTTCATTCGAAATATTCTGCAGGTCGTTGTTGGTGCTGGTGATGCCGCTGATGGCAACTTCGGCGTTCTCCAGCTTCGTATCCTTCACGGCACGATCGACTGCAGTTTGGATCTGCTCGACGCTGCCTAGCGCTTCTTCGCTGTATGGATTGGTAGCCAAGACAACATCCAGCGTCATCACTTTGCGGTTATCGGTCAAGTAGGTATCAAATACGGTCTGAAATTCTTCATTCTCAAGCGCTTCCTGCGGAATGAAGAATCCGCTGAGCTCTTCATCCTGAACATCCTGAATCTGCTGCAGATAATCCTGGGCGGAATGCAGTCCGTCCGAGATTTGTTTCAGCCCGTCGGCACTGGAATTCAGGCCTTCGGTCAGCTCTCCGATCTGCCCGGTCAGATCGCCAAATCCGTCGGCAAGCTGCTTCTGACCGCCCTGAAGCTGATCCAGCCCACCTGTAATGGAAGGGATTTGACCTATGATCTGGCCTTGCCCGCTAGCTGCCTGGGAGAGGCCGGATTGAAGCTCACCGATACCGGACACCAGCTGCTGGAGTCCGTCGGCAAGCGCCTTTTGCCCGGCGGCCGCTTTAGCGTATCCGGTGTTCGCTTCCGATAAGCCGGCGGATGCGCCCTTGAGCTGCTGGGAGATCTGTCCAAGACCCGCAGCCAACTCGGCAGTACCTGCTGCTGTTTGTGTTACGGTTCCCTTAATGGTTTGGTAGTCGGTATCTTGAATTAGCTCCGGATAGTTGCTCTCAAGGCCTGTGAAGGAACCGTCAAGTCCGCCCAGTGCAGCAGCTACGCCACCCAGCTGCTCCTGAAGTCCGGCAACGCCGCCGTCAAGAGCTGTTAATCCGGTATCAAGCTGTTTATAGCCCTGGAGCAGCTGGGCATTTGCGGCAGCTAACTCTTTAGCGCTCTGCGCAGCTTGCGCAAGTCCGGATTTAAGTTCGCCGGCGCCCGCACTTCCGCTCTGAATACCTTTTTGAATGGCGCTGAGACCTTGACCAAGTTCGGTAATGCCGTCCTTAAGATCGGCGGTTCCCTTGGTCAGTTCTTTGGCCCCCGCTGCGGCTTCATTCAGTTTAGGCGTATTTTCGCTGAGCTGTTTGCCCGCTTCGGATAATCCATTCTGAATTTGAGTCAGTCCGTCTTTGGACTCTCCCAACCCTTCATTTAACGTTTTGACCTGCGTTGGGATGAGGAAATCATTAATTTGCTCGCCGGTTGGACGGGAGAGACTGCGGACGCTGGATACCCCATCAACCTTTTCCACCTCACGGCTGATTTTCTCCGCGAGTCCCATATATTCCGCCGTATCCATTCGATCATCATTCTTGATTACGATCGTGGAGGGCAGCGATTGCCCTGGACCGAAGCTGTCCGAGATAATGTTAAAGCCCTTGACCGAAGCGTAACTTGGACCGATCTCCTCCAGACTGTTAAACGACAGCTTGCCGCTGTACGTAACAAGGAAAGGGGCTACGATGACAGCCACGACCAGCAGTGCAGCCCAAGGACGCTTGAGAGAGAAGGAGCCTGCTGCTCCCCATAGTTTGTTCTCGCTGTGCTCAAGCTTGCCGCGTGACGGCCAGAACAGTTTCTTGCCAAGCACCGCCATGAAGAACGGTACGACCGTAACCAACGCTAGAAGCATAACCGCGATGCCGATTGCAACCGCAACCGCGGATTTGTAGAGAATGAATTTCGATAAACCGATGGCGGCAAAACCGACAAATACGGCAAGCCCGGAATAAAGCACGGTCCCTCCGGCTTTCCGATAGGTCTCGATGATAGCCGATTGCGTATCTTCTGATGCCGTCAGTTCTTCCTTGAACCGACTGATCAGCAGGATGCAGTAGTCGGTTCCGATCCCGAACATGACGGCGACCATGAAGATCTGGGTGAAGCTCGATATCGGGAAGTTAAACTGGTCCACGAGAAAAGATACAACCGATTGTGACACAATGTAACTGAGTCCTACGGTCAACAGTGGAACGAATGGCGCTACAAAGGAACGGAATACCACGAATAGAATGAGGAGAATAAAGACAACCGTAATATATTCCGTTTTCTTCAGGCCTTCTTCGGAGCTGACGATGGTATCTTCATTAATGAGGCCTTCACTTGTCAGGTAATGATCGGCTTGAACGCCCTCCAGCACCTCATTGACCTTATCGGGAAGTGCCTTTACAGCCTCTTGGCCCCCGCTGACCTGCAGTGCGACCATGATGGTCTTGCCGTCCTTTGCAATCAGGGTGTCTTCCAGCTCCGTCTGCGTGAACGGTTCATTGATGGAATCGATGTGGAGGCTTTCTTTATTGTCGTTTAAGGCTTGAACGCCTTGCCGGATACTATCCTTGTCCGCGGTGCTTAGCCCGTCGGGCTTGTTGAAGACAAGTGCAACCTGATGCAGGGTTTCTCCGCCTTCTCCGCCTGATGCTTCCTTGAGAATTTCTGTGGCCCGCGACGAGCTGTATCCGTCAGGTACGGATAGCTGACCCTTCTCCCGAACCAGGTCTGACATGGAAGGCGCGAGCATAAACAGCACAACAGCTGCTGCCAGCCATAGAACGATGATTGCCCATCTTGCTTTCAGTATGGCTTTCAATTTTTTCTCCCTCCTGATTCAAACATCAACTGCCCCAGCTTCTCGAACATCGACGATGAACATTTCAATATCTTTTTCTTCAAAATGCTGCAAGTAAGGGGAGATGATCTCCCGCACCTGCTCCTGGGCTGACTCAAAAATGGAATTGCCGTATTCCGTTAACGACAAATACACCAGCCTTCGGTCCGCTTCGTCCCGGGTTCGGTCAATAATGCCTGCATCCACCAGACGATTGACGATGGCGGTGATCGAGCTCTTACCAACGGCAAGCGTCTCAGCCAAATGGGATGAAGTACAGTGATCGATGCTGTTGATCAAACGCACAACCTGAAACTGGTCATGGGTCAGATCCTCTCCGAGATGCTCCCGAATCTGGGCGTTGATCCGGCGGGTTACCAGCAGGTAGACGTCCACATACCGGTCGATCCATTGCTTTGCCTTATCGTTCAAGAATAGTTCTCCTTTCGAATAGTTCACGTGTGAAATAGTTTCATTAATGAACTATATGGCAGAAGGAAAGAAAAGTCAAATGTCAGAATGGGAGCAAACAGACCGCCATGAAGGAGTCTCCTTGGCAGGTCTGTATTATGTAACTGTTGAAGAACCGGCCCCGTTCAAACAGGAGTTAGAACTTTACCTTGGGTAATACGAGAATCCCGGATATTTTACAACAGGCCATTTTTCTTTACGTAAAGCATCGGTTACATCGGGTCCGACTCTCAGGTTATCCTGGACTAGGTCCCGAGGAGTCAATGCCATCCATTGATTCAAGGATACATCCTCGAACCGGTCGCTTCTGAACATTTCCAGAAACCATAGCGATTCCGTGCCTGTGTTCTGGATGTAGTGGCCAAAAGCAAATGGAACATATCCCACATCACCGGCTCTGTAATCAAAGGTCCGTGCCGTGCCGTGGCCCGCGAATACGGTCATGCGTCCCTGTCCGGACAGGTAATACTGCCATTCATCCTGATTCGGGTGCCAATGGAGCTCCCGCATGGCGCCTGGTTTAATCTCGACGAGGGCAGCAGCAATGGTTTTGGAGATCGGGAAATTACTGGAGTCCACGATTCTTACACTTCCGCCAGGGGTTACGATCGGTTCTTGCGCCAGCAGGCGGTGCTTGAAGCTGAGCGGCACGTTCCCGTAAGGCGACTGGACCTCCTGGCTTTCAAGCGAGCCCGGAACCTGATCCTGAAAAATGTAGACCTGTTTGTCCGGGATATGGTCAAATGCGTTCTCCGGTACGCCGAAGTTGGCAGACAACACATCCTTGGGGGTATGGGCAAACCAATCGGAAATCGACAAGGTATTGAGATCCGAGAAGTGGCCGTTGTCAAACACAAGCAGGAATTCACAGCCCTCCTCCAGTCCCTGGATGGAGTGGGGGAGACCGGCGGGAAAATACCACAGATCGCCTGGACCCACGTCTGCGATGAAATTTCTTCCGTTTTGATCCACGGACGTAATTCTGGCGCTGCCCCAGATCATGTAGGCCCATTCCGCCTGCTGATGCCAATGCAGCTCCCGCACGCCGCCGGGCGTAAGGCTCATATTGACGCCGGCAAGTGTGGTGGCAATCGGCAGGTCCCGCACCGTAATTTCCCGCGACCAGCCACCATGATTGAGCTGCATATGCGTGTCGGAGAAGGACATTTTCAGATTGGGCATTAAGCCCGCATCCGTAGCTGGAGGCACAAGCAAGTCGGGATTCTCGATATCCCTCATCACGTCCCGCGGGCCATAGTCAGGCCCGCCGGCTCCGTCACTGCGTATTGGCTGAGGCACATGATGCTGATTCTTTTGGTTATGGCTCTGATTCCCCATGAATTTTGTTTCTCCCTCCACGTGTTCATTTATCTACGAACATCCGATTAAAACTGCTATCTTTTATGATTATGAGGGGGTGCTTGACTAATATGAGGGTTAAATGCGGCACACGATGAACCCCTATGCCATGATGTTTATCACTTGCAAACGAAAAGATTGTTGACTTTTGAAAGCGCTGCACATACAATAGGTCTCAAATAGATCTATGATAGATCTATCATAGATTCAGGAGGGACAAGCATGAACAACAATGAGCTGCTGCTTGCTTTCTATGGTGATGACTTCACCGGTTCGACGGATGCGATGGAGGCACTGGCCCGAAGCGGTTTCCGCACGGTATTGTTTCTGGAAGCACCTTCGCTTGAGCGGCTGAAGAAGTTTGAAGGCATTCGCTGTGTAGGTGTAGCAGGTACAAGCAGAGCCAAATCTCCAGAGGATATGGAGGCCGAGCTTCGGCCTGTATTCGAGAAGCTGTCCATGAGCGGCGCACCGCTCGTTCACTATAAGACATGTTCAACCTTCGATTCTTCTCCAGAGGTTGGCAGCATAGGCCATGCGATTAGGGTGGCAAGAGACTATTTTCCTGACCAGGTTACGGTTCCGCTGCTGGTCGGCGCGCCCCGTCTCGGACGTTATACGCTGTTTGGCCAGCATTTTGCGAAAATGCATGATACGGTGTACCGTTTGGATCGGCATCCCGTGATGTCGCAGCATCCTTCCACTCCGATGCATGAGGCGGATTTGCGTCTTCACCTTGCCGAGCAGACCTCGGAAGTGATCGCTTTGATGGATATCGTAGAGCTTGACGGAGACCAGGATACGGTTCATCACCGATATCATGATAAACTGGTAGAGAAACCGGGAATTCTGTTATTTGATGCTCTGGATGAAGACAGGCTCAAGCGATGTGGGGAGCTCATTCAGGATAAGCCGGAAGGGGCGGGAACGTTTGTTGTCGGTTCCTCTGGCGTTGAATATGCTCTTGCTGCTCATTGGGATGAGCTTGGACTTAGCTCGCACTCATCGGAGAACAACGGACCTGATGCCCGTATTCAGCCAACCGATACAATTCTGGTTATGTCAGGGAGTGCATCGCCTGTCACTCAGCTTCAGATTGAGCGGGCGATAGCCGAAGGTTTTCATGGAATACGCATAACGCCGGACATGATGCAGAATACGGATGAAACGACCCTGTCGGAATGGATCCATCAAGCAGCGGACAAGCTCGCTGAAGGACAGAGCGTGGTGCTGTACACTGCACTTGGTCCTGAGGATGAAGCCATCGGAGAGACACGCAGCAGGTTGAATTCGCTTGGGCTGTCCGGAGCGGAAACCGGTGAGTTTATCGGGAGACGGCTTGGCAAGCTGACCAAACGGATCATGGATCAGAACCCGGGCCTTCGCCGTGTTGTCATTGCTGGAGGAGATACCTCCGGTTTTGTCACCAGTGAAATGGGTGTATACGGGCTGGAGATGATATGGGATGTTTCACCGGGCGCTCCACTGTGCAGGGTATATTCAGACGATGCCAGACTTGCCGGTCTGGAACTGGCGCTTAAGGGTGGGCAGCTGGGATCACCGGATTATTTTATTAACGTGCGGGATGCCGGTTCGCTTGAACCGGATGAATAGCCCAAGATAGGAGAATACACGAATGACGATGGATAAAAGCAAAGGGGCAGCATCTTCTCTTCTGTTAAAGGATGTGGCCTACAATGAAATCAAGGAAAGCATTCTGAATGAGAAATTTGAGCCGGGCCGATTTTTGTCCGAGAGGGAATTGATTGAGCTGCTAGGGATGAGCAAGACGCCGATTAAAGCGGCACTGACACGGCTGGAGACCGAGGGGTTTGTCACCGTTTCCTCGAAGCAGGGCATCATCATTAATGATCTGTCCGTGAACCGGATTGTGGATATATATGATTTGCGGATTGCGCTTGAGACGTTCAACTGCCAGCAGATCGAAACCAGACTCACGCCTGAACAGGAGAAGGAGCTGGAAGGCAATCTGGAAGAAACGGCAGAAATCGTCAGCCGACTTGATGTGAAGAATTTTGCCCAGGCCGACCATGACTTCCACCTGATTATCTGCGAATGCACGGGCAATCAGGAGATTCACCGGGTGCTGCTGAACTACCATGATCATCTGCAGCGGATCACGCGCCGACATTTGCGGAAGGATCCGCATCGGATGGAGAAGTTCCTGGAGGATCATTGGAAGATTTACGAAGCGCTGAAGACCGGCAAGGAGAGCAGTGCGGACGTGATGCGCCGTCATTTGCAGGAATCAAAGCAAGCGCTTTTTATATAACAGAGAGATACGAAATCATTCCGTGAAGCTTGAATTACAACAAGGGGGAGAGACAATGAAGGCTGTATATGTGGAGGATGCATACAAAGTTGTCGTTAAAGACGTGGATATACCGGAGATCGGGACGGGGGAAGTATTGATACAGGTAAAAGCTGCCGGTATTTGCGGTTCGGATATTCATACTTATAAGGGATTGCATCTGTTTCGGAAGCCGCCGGTCATTATCGGACATGAATTGTCCGGTGAAGTCGTGAAGGTCGGCAAGGACGTCACCTCCTTCAAGCCGGGGGACCGGGTAACCGTTGAGCCGCAGGTGGGCTGCGGCAAATGCGATTACTGCCTTACCGGCAGAACGAATTATTGCGCGGAGCGGGGAGCGCCTGGCCTGAAGGGCTGGTATGGCTCGATGGCTGAATATTTTGCCGCCCCGGAGACGTGTGTGTTCAAACTGCCGGATCATCTGGACCATGAGCTGGGTGTGCTCGTTGAACCGTTTGCGGTAGGGGTTCATGCGGTAAGGAAAGCCGGAATTGAAATTGGAGACAAAGTTGCCATTCTTGGAGCCGGTCCGATCGGGCTGCTCGCCATGACGGCAGCCAAGGCGGCAGGGGCTACAACGCTGATGGTTACCGATGTGATGGATTACGCGCTTGAATCCGCTAAGGAGATGGGAGCGACTCACACCTTAAATATTCACGGCAAGGATCATTGGACAGCGGAAGCCAAGGCAGACATTGCAGGCGAATTTGATAAGGTGCTGATTGCGGCCGGCGTTCCGGGAATCGTGGATGATGCCCTTTCCTTGCTTCGCAAAGGCGGCCGCTGCGTAACGATTGCGATGTTCCATGGCACGCAAACCTTCGATATCGTAAATTTGCAGCAAACAGAGAAAGAAATTGTGGGCTGCATGACCTATACGCGTGAAGATACCATTTCGGCCATTGATTTGTTGTCCAGCGGGGCGGTGAATGTCAAATCAGTCATTTCCCATCGTCTGCCTTATGAAGAGGCGGCGGAAGGCTTCCGTCTAGTGGACAAGAAAGAAGATTCATCTCTGAAAGTCATTGTCACCTTTGAATAATCAGCATATTCCCCGCGGCTTCTGCTTCTAGGGACGGAAGCCGCAGGAACTTCATATCAGATTGGGGGAACGGCAAATGTGGAAAAGAATCACAGTTGTCATGGTGGTTGCACTGCTCATTGTAAGCGCTTTATTTATAACCAAGCCCAATACGAGCGATGGTCCGATCAAGCTGAGACTCGGCCATATTACGGGCGAATCCGATCCATGGCATCTCGGTGCGCTTAAATTTGCGGAACTGGTCAAGGAGAAAACGAACGGAGAGATTGAGGTCGAAGTTTATGCCAGCTCCATGCTTGGGAATGACCGAGACCTGATCGAAGGCATGCAGATAGGGTCGGTGGATTTTGCACTGCCGGCCGGCGTATTATCCAATTTCTATAGTCCTTATGCAATTCTGGAGCTGCCATATTTGTTCCGCGACAAGCAGCATCTGGAGAATGTGCTCTATGGCGATGTCGGAGACGAACTGAAGCAGAGCTTGCTTGATAATGCCGAGGTCCGTGGCTTGGAGTTCTGGATGAGAACCCCGCGCGAGTTGACCGCGAACAAGAAAATTGAAACGCCAAGCGATCTGCGCGGTTTGAAAATCCGCGTGCCCGAGATTCCGGCTTCCATTGCAGCTTGGGAAGCGATGGGCGCTACGCCGACGCCAATGGCCTTCGGAGAAGTGTACTCCTCGCTTCAAACCGGAGTCATCGATGCACAGGAGAATCCGGTTGCTTTTACGGCAAGCTCCAAAATTCAGGAAGTCCAGAAATATATGATGATGACGGATCATGTATACGGCTACGTGATGCTTGCTATGAGTGAAGTGACGTACCAACGCTTGAATGAGTTCCAGCGGCAAGCGGTTGAAGAGGCTGCCAAGGAAGCCACCGAATATGAGAATCAGTTGGTGTTTGAACAGGAAGAGCAGATCATCAATCAACTGAAGGAGTTTGGAACCGAGTTCGTTGAGGTTGAAAAAGGCCCATTCGAGGCCGCTGCCAAATCCGTGCATGAACGCTTTGCCAACATGTACGGAAGAGAGCTTTACGACAAAATTATTAATACGCCATAACCATTTTTTCTCAATAGGGGGGATAAGCCATGCGGCAGACATTAAAAGCGATCGACGCGCTCAACAAACTCGTGGGCATCGCAGTGGCCATGATCCTGGGTGTAATGTCCATCCTGATTATCATGCAGATTATTTACCGGATTATCGGTTATCCACTTCACTGGTCCGAGGAACTTGCGAGATATTTGATGGTTTACCTCGTATTCCTGGGTTCCTCGCTTGCACTGCGGCATCACCGTTTGGTTGCGATCGAGCTGCTGCCGGAGCTGGTGAGTGAAGTAAACAAGAAGGTTATCCGCATTACCGTGATGGTGATATGCATTGTGTTCTTTGTTCTTTTGCTGGTCCAGGGCATTGATATTCTGAATCGGGTATCCGTGCAGTCGTCGGCAGCCATGGGACTCAGCATGTCGATCCCTTATGCGGCGATTCCTGTCGGGGCGATGCTGCTCATTATCAATGCGGTAGCGGTCATTCTGGAAACGATTGTTTCCGAGAAACTACCGCCAGCGAAGGAGGAAGGATTATAATGCCTATCATACTATTCGGATGTCTGATCCTTTTCTTCGCTATCAGCGTACCGATAGCCGTCTCAATGGGAATGGCTTCGGCGGTGGCGATCTGGTGGGAAGGCGGCACGCCGCTGCTTGTTCTGGTTCAGCGTTCATTCACGTCAACGGATTCATTCCCCTTAATGGCGATTCCATTCTTCGTATTTGCAGGGACATTAATGGAATTTGGCGGAATTTCAAGAAGGCTCGTGAATCTGGCCAATGCACTGACAGGTCATTTACCCGGCGGACTTGGACTTGTAACGATTGTAACGTCGATGTTCTTTGCTGCGATATCAGGCTCTTCCGCTGCTGCAACGGCAGCACTTGGCAGCATTCTGATTCCTGCGATGATCTCCCGAGGATATCATAAGAACTTCACGGGCGCCCTTCAGGCAACATCGGGTGAGCTGGGGGTTATCATTCCGCCAAGTATTCCATTGATTCTATATGGGGTAGCGGCGGAGACTTCAATCGGTGATCTGTTTATGGCGGGACTTATTCCGGGACTGATGATTGGATTGTCGCTGATGATAGCCGTTTACATGATTGCTAAGCGCAAAGGCTACGCACGGGAAAAAAGAAAGACGCGCGCAGAGGTATGGCAGGCTTTCAAGGAGTCGTTCTGGGCAGTTCTTATGCCAATCATTATCCTTGGCGGAATCTATGGCGGTATCTTCACGCCAACGGAGGCCGCGGGCGTTGCTGTAGCCTATGCCTTCATCGTTGGCGTATTCGTTTACAAAGAGATTAAATTCTCCAAGCTGATTAACATTCTGACGCAATCTACGATTACGACCTCTGTCATTATGTTCATCATTGCAAGCGCCGGATTGTTCAGCTGGATTATGACGCGCGAAGGAATTCCACAGGCAGTTGCTGGCTTCTTCGTGAACATATCCGATAATCCAATCGTATTCCTGCTGTTGGTTAACGTATTCCTGCTCATCGTAGGAATGTTCATGGAGTCCAATGCATCGATTATTATTTTAGCGCCGCTGCTGGCTCCAGTAGCTGCCGAGTTCGGTATTGATCCAACCCATTTTGGGATTATCATGATCGTCAACCTGGCGATTGGGATGTGTACGCCGCCGCTTGGCATCAACCTGTTTATATCCGCGCAGATTGCAAAAATCCGGCTGGATCAGATCAGCAAAGGCATGGTGCCGTTCTATATTGTGCTGATTATAGACTTACTGTTGATTACGTTTCTTCCGCAATTGTCGATGTTCCTGCCAAACTTGTTGGGCGGTAAATAAGGGACTCACGAAGTCAACGTGTAGAAGTCAACGTGTAGAAGTCAACGTGTACTAGTAAGGGAATCTCAAGTGAAAAATATAAACTGATTCAGGAGGTCGATCTCATGGCTAACGTGGAGACGATTAGAAAAGAACTGCAGCATACCGGTAAATATATGATGCAATACGATCTGGCTTGGGGAAATGCAGGCAACATCTCTGCCAGGAGCGAAGGTGATCGTTACGTGGTCACGGCCAGCGGTACCTTCCTCGGAGAACTGGAGGAGGCGGACTTGATCGAATGCGATCTGTCCGGGAATGTGTATGGAGCCAAGGGACGTAAACCGTCCAAAGAAACCCCCATGCATCGAGCGATTTACGAAAGTCGTCCGGAGATCGGAGCCGTGCTCCATGCTTCCCCGTTCTATACGACGCTTATTGCGTGTTCAGATCTGGAAATTCCTTCGAACATGTTCGTTGAGACGATGTATTACCTGGAGCGAATAGAACGAGTGCCGTATTGCCATCCAGGAAGTGATGCGCTGGGTGAAGGCGTCCGGAAAAAGGCCAAGCTTGCCAATGTGCTGCTGCTTGAGAACCATGGCGTGGTTGTTTATGATACCACCATCCGCGAAGCCCGGATGGCACTGCAGACGCTGGAGGTTGCCAGCCGTATGTTGATTACTTCGATGAGCGCGAAGGTGGGCATCCAGGGACTTGGCCCGGAGACGGAGCTGGAATTCCTGGAGAAAGCCGGATACAAGCCTAGACGTAACTGGAGCTAAACACAGAGCTTTGGATAACATGATGAATAAGTAATGTAATGCTGCCGGATGATGAGATCCGGCGGCATTTTTTTTAAAAAAACACCAGTAGGCATCAACTTCGAACGTTTAACAATCTCTGCGAATGGGCGCAATCTGCTTCCGGAAGCGTTAGACCAAACCATACCAAACAAAGTACGACGGGTAAGGAAATCATAGTTCCAATTGGGAGTGCAGCAGGTTCAACGAAATCTTCGTTCAGGAAGCGATAAAGGTATAAATGCCATATGGGATTTCCAGAAGCGCTGCCGTAATGACACCGGGCGTATACGCTTTAAGCGCGATAGAAGCTCCTACCTGCTTCACTCCGTCCAGCAGGAATACTGCAACAAAGCCGGTAAACAGGGCATTTAGGCCGCTGTCGGGTTCAAAGTGCAAGGCAGTCACGAAGGTAATACTGGTGAGTCAGAGCCGATCAGAAGTACAGCCCATGTAAATTGCAGGGTGATGTTCTTGTCCCACCGAAAATTACAATACATGGGATTATATGCATATGTGAATATTCGTTGACAATATTTGAGAGCCGATTGTAATATAGGAGCAGCTACATATGTGATGGAGAACAGGAGAATCACATCATTGCTTGTCTGTTTAGGCATGCAGTTTTGTGATTTTTTTGTTCTCTTTTTTTGCGGAATTTTGCTTTCCATTTCGGTTTGAGGGGAATATCCCAAAGAAAGGGGAATGGCAATTGCCTAATTATGAAAGCGTTTTAAATGACAGAAAATCTAAGGAGGTAAGAAAAAGAGTTTGGAAAGAGCAAGCTTTAGCCTATGGATTTTTGGCACCCTCCGTCATCGTATTTATGATGTTTCTGTTCTATCCGATGTTGAAATCAGTTTATCTTAGCATGACCATTACCGATCCCCGAGGTCAAGTGGTCGAATTTGTGTGGCTGGAGAACTTTATCCGGCTCTTATCGACAGGACAATTTTATAAAAATTTGGGTGTCACCTTGATGTTTATACTGTTCACGGTCCCTACCTCCTTAATCTGGTCGCTATTCCTGGCTGCCATTACCCACAACAAGCTGCGCGGCATGAAGGTGTTTCAGTTTATCTTCTCCTTGCCCATCGTGATTTCGGTCGGAACCGGCTCGATCATTTGGTTTCTGTTGTTCCATCCCACGGCAGGGATGCTGAATTATTTTCTAAGTCTCGTTCATGTCGGGCCGATTCCCTGGTTAACCGATCCTTCGTGGGCGCTTATCTCCATTTCCATCATGACCATCTGGATGAACATGGGATTCCTGTATATTCTGCTGTCAAGCGGATTACAAGGGGTGCCGGAAGAGATTTACGAAAGCGCTAGAATGGACGGCTCCGGGCCGATTCGGACATTTCTGCAAATTGTGCTGCCACTGCTGTCACCGACCATCTTCTTCGCCTTGATCGTTTCGGTTATCAGTGCATTTCAGGCGTTTGGGCAAATTCACATTTTGACGAAGGGCGGTCCGATCAATTCCACCAATGTGATGGTTTACTCCATCTATCAGGATGCGTTCGTTAATTTCCGATTTGGCATTGGCAGCGCGCAGGCTTTGATTCTGTTTGCGATTATTCTGCTCTTGACTCTGCTGCAGTTCAAAGTACTGGAGAAGAAGGTGCATTATCAATGATCCTGCGAAGAGCTGCGTCCGCATTCACGTATCTGCTGCTTTTGCTCTTGTCTTTGGTCGTGTTGTATCCGCTTATCTTTACCGTGTTCTCTTCCTTTATGACGGAGAAGGAGGTAGCTAATTTTCCGCCGCCGTTGTTCCCGTCGAGCTTCTACCTGGGCAATTTCGCGGAAGCCATTTCAGGGTTTCCCATCGTCCGCTTTATTCTGAACAGCTTTATTGTTTCTACCGCTATCATGCTCTGTCAAGTTATTACTTCGAGTCTGGCGGCTTACGCATTCGCATTTTTGAATTTTAAGGGGAAGGCCGTGCTGTTCGGACTCTTCCTGTCCACGATGATGATTCCATGGGAAGTGACGATTATTCCTAACTATCTGACAATTAAGGATTGGGGATGGATGGACAGCTACCAAGGGTTGATCGTACCTTTCATGGCGGGTGCTTTTGGGGTGTTTCTGCTCCGTCAGTTCTTCCTGCAGCTTCCGCGCGAGCTGTTTGACGCGGCCAAGATCGACGGATGCGGTCATATTCGTTGTTATTTCTCCATGGTGCTCCCGTTGTCCCGGTCGTCCATTGCCACGCTGGCAGTGTATACATTCCTTACCCATTGGAATCACTTCCTGTGGCCGCTGCTCATTACGAACAAGGCATCGATGCGCACGGTACAGATCGGGGTCGCCATGCTCCAGCATGCCGAAGTGATGTCATGGAATCTGATTTTGGCGGGCGTGACGATTGTGCTGATCCCGTCGTTTGTGCTGCTCGCTTTTGGAGTAAAACAACTGGTTCGCGGAATTACGGCAGGTGCGTTGAAGGGCTAATGAAGTGGTGCGCTTGCACTTATGCAGGCTTATCATAGGTTGTCATTTTGAATAGAAAAGGGAGGGCATTGGTGTGATGAAGAGAAGAATCAGGATGATTGGTGTGGTGCTGGCTGCGGTCATGGTGCTGCTGAGTGCATGCAACGTTAATATGGGGGAGGAGCCGGCGAAGGGGACGGATACTGGCAGCAAGACAGAAGCTGGCGTGCAAAAGGTTGTGTTCTGGCATGCGATGGGTGGAGCGACAACCAAGGTGGTTGACCAGCTTGTCGCCAACTTTAACGAGTCCCAGGATAAGGTACAGGTTGAAGCGGTGTATCAGGGGACTTATGATGATTTGTTAAGCAAATTAAAGGCGTCGATGGGTACAAACGAGGGGCCGTCCGTTGTGCAGATGTACGAGATTGGCAGCCGTTTTATGATTGATTCCAAACTGATTACCCCCATGCAGGACTTCATTGATGCGGACCAATGGGATGCGGCTCAACTTGAACCGAATATCAGCGGCTATTATACATTCGAGAACAAACTGTACTCGATGCCGTTCAACTCATCCAATCCTATATTGTATTATAACAAGGACTTGTTCAAGGATGCCGGACTAGACCCGGAGAATCCTCCGAAGACGTTTGAAGAGTTGACGATTGCGGCCGAAACGATATCGAAAAAGGGGAAAGCCGTGGGCGCTAATTTCGCGATTTACGGCTGGTTCATGGAGCAGCTATTCGCGAGCCAAGGTGCTGAATACGTGAATCATGGGAATGGCCGTGATGATCTGGCAACGGAATCACTAGTAAACACGGAACCTGGAGTAAAGGTGTTAACCTGGTGGAAGAATTTGATTGATTCGAAGGCTGCCAACAATCTGGGACGCAAGACCGACGATTCCAAAAAGGCTTTCTCGGCGGGCCAAGTTGCCATGATTCTGGATTCGACTGCGGCATTGAAAGGACTGGTTGACAGTGCGGAGGGGAAATTCGAGGTGGGAACGGGGTTCCTTCCCAAGCCTGCAGGCTCGGCTGAAGGAGGAGTAATCGTTGGCGGAGCAAGCTTGTGGATGATGAACAGTCGTCCTGACACAGAGCAAAAGGCCGCATGGGAGTTTATTAAATTTCTGACTTCTCCATCTCAGCAAGCGTACTGGCATATCAATACCGGGTATTTTCCGATCACAACGAAGGCGTATGAGGAGGACAGCGTGAAGGAAAATCTGGAGAAATTCCCGCAGTTCCAAACCGCGATTGATCAGCTGCATCAGACGAAACTGGTCAAGGCGACACAAGGTGCGGTGATGGGGGTTTTTCCGGAAGCGAGGCAGATCGTGGAAGGTGCAATCGAAGAAGTGCTTAACAACAAAAAGTCTCCGCAGCAGGCACTAGATGATGCCGCCAAAGAAATCACGGCTAAAATTCAGGACTATAATCGAACCGTGAAGTAGGTACTTTCAATCATTTGCCCCCGACTAAAGTCCAGGAAGCAACCAGTCCAGGGAAGCGTGTTAAATCCTGCCATCCAGTTATAATGGATTTATACATAAACAGGAATGGACTGGGAGGATCATAACATGAAAAAGCAAAGAACGATGGCGGTTAAAATCGCATCGCTAATGGTTTTTGCCGTGCTGGTCGGGTGTGATGCAGCCAACAACGCAGATGAAGCCGTCATTCAGGAGCTTGATAAATTAGCACAGGTTGGGAACCTTGCAGGAGATTCCGCGGTGGCAATCAGCGATCATGTCAAGCGGGAGGGGAAAGAATTCGAATTGACGGCGGCCCAGGAAATCGGCACAGCCGAGGGATTAGTTGTTGACCATGCCGTGGGCAATATCGAGCTCATCGCAGCATCCGACAGCGAGATCAAAGTAAAAACAACCGTGTGGTTTAACGAAGCTTTCTTTAAGAACGATAACATCCGTACCCAGGTTACAGAGCAGGCGGCCAGCTCCTTTACACTCAAGGACGGCATGCTGGAATTAAGAACCCATCCTAAAGAGGACTCAAGCACGAGTTTGTGGGATTGGTCGCAGAAGCAGTTTGGCGACTCCGGGTTCATGATTGATTATGTGATCGAAGTGCCGGAAGCCCTTCAAGAGGTTCGCATGAATAATGATGTCGGAAAGGTCCTTGTGAACGATTTGAAGGGGGCTTTTGATCTTCGATTAGGGACCGGGGAGATTCAGCTCAACAAAACGGAAATTACGGGGAATTCCAAAATCGTAACCGAAGCCGGCAGCGTCAAGATGTTGCTTGAGGAGATCGATAAGGACAGCACCCTGGCGGTCAACACGTCGGCAGGGAGCATCACGACCACGTTTGCGCCGCAGATGAAGTATACGCTGGATACCCAAACCGAGCTTGGGCAGATTACAGGCGCAAGCCGGGGTCAGAGCGACGTGAACGGTGGCGGAGCTGCGATATCCCTATCGACCTCGGTGGGCTCCATTAAGGTTAATCCATAGAAATCGTGTGCATACGGTCACAGGAATCATAAGGTCATAGAATGCAAGAAACAAACCAGCACGGATGTGTTCCATCCGTGCTGGTTTGTTGTATGTGTACACCACAATATGAAAGGGAACTGGAATTACACTAATTTCAATACTCGGCATAACTGGTATAGGTAGTGTACGCCGCGCATTTGGTTGTGGTTGCGGTAATTCAGATACACCAGCGTGTCCTTCAGTACCCGCCTGGCGTTATGGACATGATGGTGCTCGAGTTCTTGTAATACATCCTTGATGACCTCCAGCGGGTAATTGGCCGAGCGGAGAATACGAATGATCATAATCTGCCGGATCTGAGCATCATCGAATTTCCGGTAACCGTTGTCCTGATCTCGAGGCAGGTTAAGAATGCCTTCCTTCTCCCAGTGGCGGATGGCCGAGGTGGGAACGCCGGTTTCAGCGGCAACATCACCGATCGTCAGCTCTTTTTTCCGGCCACGGGCATCTACAATATCAAGCTGCTCGGTATCCAGAATGCGGATCGTCCGCTCTGCAAGGATTTTATCCTGTTGAAGGCGGGCTTGTACCTCGCTTACGATCCAAAGCGCTTCATCCACTTCTTGTTCCTGCAGTTTGACCATCACTTTCTTAGTAACATCTACACCGAAACCGGGAAACATGGCCCTGATGCATTCAAAATAAGCGGCATGCTCCTCGGTATATACCCGGTATCCGTTCGGGGCACGTTCAGCAGGAGGGACAATTCCCCATTTCTCATAGTGCTTTAGTGCACTTGTGGTAATCCCCAGCTTTTTTGCTATATCAATCGGTCTGATGCCCATAATGGTCCCCCTTGCCTTACGCGGATCTGCCATAATCCTTTTTTCTGGGGGATTGTATCATGAAGTAAGGGTCAAAGAAAAGAAGCCTGATGGGAAAATAACGAAACGAACTATTTATAGCCCATTATCTAGTCCGTGCGATGGTACACGGATAAACCGCCAACAAACATTATACATAAACCTTAAAGTGATGTGACGGATTACGCCTTTGAAAACGGTGATGGATCAACCTTTTTAATTGTGGAATTTTAGACTTGCATCAATGTTGTAAGATGGGTTTGTAAATCGAAGGAGGTTGGAATTATGAATGGAACGATTAAGATTCGCGGTGCGCGGGAGAACAATCTGAAGAATGTCTCGCTTGAAATCCCGAAGTACAAACTGGTTGTCATGACGGGCCCCTCAGGATCGGGTAAGTCCACACTCGCAATGGACACTCTTCAGCGTGAATGCCAGCGGCAGTATATGGAATCCATGGGCATGGTGTCGGACTCGGTCAGCAAGCCGAAGGTGGATTCGATTGAAGGTCTCTCCCCGTCGATCAGCGTGGGTCAGCACATTACGAACCGGAACCCGAGGTCGACCATCGGAACGGTGACGGATATCTACACGCTGCTGCGGATTTTATTTGCCAAGCTTGGTGAGCGTACCTGTCCTTCCTGCGGGGACACGGTCACGCCGAATGTGGAGGGGGAAACGTGTCGAGGTCCGTCGGACGCGGAAGAGATCAGCGACTCCCACGAGACGGTTCATTGTAGGCGATGCGGTCACAGTCTTGATAAGTTAACGATGTCGCATTTTTCCTTTAACAAGCCGGAAGGCGCCTGCGAAACCTGCAGCGGACTCGGCCAAACGGTCAGCCTGAATATGGATGCCGTGTTCAATCAGGAACTGAGTATAAGAGACGGTGCGGTCAAGCCATGGTTCAACGCTTTAGTTGAGTATCACACGAGTACGATGAAAGCAGCCGCGCAACATTATGGCTTCATGTTCGATGATCATTTGCCGCTGCGGGACTATAACGAAGTTCAGCGTGATCTTCTGTATTACGGCGTTGAGAGTGAGCAGTTCATTCGGCATTTTCCGGAAGTGAAGCCGCCGAAGTCCGTAGGGCAAGGCAAATACGAAGGTGTTGTAACCGGAATATGGAGAAGGTACCGGGAGAAGGGGAGCGAATCCGGTGAGGCGGTTCTGTTTCAGGAGCAGCAATGTCCGGATTGTCATGGAACGAAACTGAAAGAAGGCAGCCGCCGGGTCCTTGTTGCCGGGGCGGCTATCCATGAGGTCAATGCCTGGTCGATTGGGGATGCACTCGCTTGGATGGAAGCATTACTCGGAAAGCTATCCTTGGATCAGTTAATGATCGTGGAACCACTCATCTATGATTCCGTAGTGAGACTGAAACGCATTATGGATGTCGGCCTTGGCTATATGTCCATGGATAGACAAGTAGTGACGATGTCGGGCGGAGAAGCCCAGAGGCTTAGACTGGCATCGATTCTGGGATCGGGGCTTACGGGGGTCCTGTATATTTTGGACGAACCGACGACCGGGCTTCATCCCAAAGATACCCGTGGACTCATTCAGGTTCTGAAACAACTGAGGGATCTGGGCAACACGGTGCTTGTGATCGAACATGACGAAGAAGTCATGCGTGCCGCAGATCATATCATCGACATCGGACCGGGTGCGGGAACGATGGGCGGTACGGTGGTGGGTCAGGGAACACTGGAGGAATTAATCCACAGCTCCGACTCCGTTACCGGATCGTATTTCCGCGAGAATGGAATGCTTGCGGCACCGAGCCGGCGCAGGACAGGCAACGGCAGCCTGCTTACGATCGAGGAGGCGCATTTAAGGAATTTGAAGAACATAACCGCATCGTTCCCGCTCGGCTGTCTCATATCGGTGACAGGTGTGTCGGGATCAGGCAAATCCACGCTCTTGTTTGACCTTCTGGCGGAATCCGGAAGCGATCAATCAACTCCAACCGGCTGCAAAGCGATTACGGGCTGGGATTCCGTGGGACAACTCATTACAGTTGACCAATCTCCGGTATCCCGCATGCAGCGCTCCAACATTGCCACTTACACGGATGTGTATACCCATATTAGAAACTGGTATGCCGCTATGACGGAAGCCAAACAAAGCCAGCTGACAGCGAAGCATTTTTCATTCAATACACCAGGCGGCCGATGCGAGACCTGCCAAGGTCTTGGCGTGGTCTCGGTGCATATGCATTTTCTGCCGGAGCTGGAAGTGCGCTGCCCGGATTGCAGAGGGAGGCGCTTCAAGGAAGAGGTTCTGCGCGTGACTTACAACGGTTATACGATCTCCGATATTCTGGATATGACAATTGAAGAGAGCCTGACGCTGCTGGAGGAGCGGCCGAAAATCATGGAGTTGACCAAACTGCTCTGCGATGTCGGACTTGGTTATTTGAAGTGGGGTCAATCGGTTCGAACGTTGTCCGGCGGCGAGGGTCAGCGGATTAAGCTGGCGAAGGAACTGAGCAAGAAGACGAGGAACCACACGCTATATTTGCTGGATGAACCTTCAACCGGCTTGCACCCAGGAGATGTGTTGCAATTGCTGCTTCTGTTGAACCGCTTGGTGGATGCGGGAAACACCGTCATTCTGGTTGAACACAATCTGGACCTGATCTGGAACTCCGACTGGATTCTTGATATTGGTCCTGGCGGGGGAGCCTCCGGCGGATCGGTGGTTGCAGCGGGAACGCCTGAGGAAGTGGCGGCAGTGGAAGCATCGTTTACCGGCCGTTTCATCCAAGAAATCTATATGTGATCATAGCGAAAGAGATAGGAGGGATTCGATATGGAGCAAACCGTAGAAGAAGAGAAAGGCAAGGTAACGAAGACCACGATTCGCTATTTTATCCAACTGCTGCGTTCCGCGGGTATTCCGAAGCTGGTGCTCTTTCTTGCCATTCTGCTAAGTATGGTCGGGGCGGTGACCGGACTGGTCGTCCCGCTCATCACCGGCCAATTGATCGATAATTTTGCAGCGGATTCGTTTAATGTCCGCACGGTCGGATTTCTGGCGATTCTGTTCCTGCTGGAAGCCGTAGCAAGCGGACTCTCGTATTATATGCTTGCCTTTGTCGGAAACCAGACGGTGAACAAGATTCGCAAACGGCTCTGGAGCAAAGTGCTGGCGTTGCCGGTTCCGTTCTTTGACAAGCATCGCTCGGCGGATACGATGAGCCGGGTGGCCAACGATACGAATGAAGTGAAGACGCTGATCACGGATCATCTGATCGCTTTTTGTTCGAATCTGCTGACCGTGATCGGTGCCGTTGCGATCCTGTTTTATCTGGATTGGCGGATGACCCTCATTATCCTCATCGCAGTCCCGGTAGGGTTCGGAATCTTAATGCCCATCGGCGGTAAAATGTACAAAATCTCCATCAGCATGTATGGACAGCTTGCCCAGTTGTCGGCCATGCTGACCCAGGTGATCGGCGAGATCCGACTGGTGAAGGCATCCAATGCCGAGCGGAAGGAGGAGAAAAGCGGCTACGACGACATGGACAGCCTGTACCGCTTCGGTATGAAGGAAGCCAAAATCAACTCGGTCCTGATCCCGTTGATGTCCATGGTCTATGGTCGTGCTGCTGGTCGTTATTATCGGGTACGGCGGCGTTCGCGTCTCTTCCGGTGCGCTCAGCGCAGGTGAACTGGTGTCGTTTATCCTGCTGCTGTTCCAGATCATGTTTCCGTTCAGCCAATTCGCTACGTTCTATTCCCAGCTGCAGAAGGTAATGGCAGCTACCGAGAGATTGCGGCTTATTCTCGAATTCAAGCCGGAAACCGATGATCGAGCCATACGTCTTGCACCGCAAGGGCATCGGAACATTGAATTTAAAAAGGTTGGGTTTGCCTATCATGAAGGGGAGACGATCCTGTCCGACGTCTCGTTCGCGATACCTGCCAAGAAGGTAACCGCCCTGGTTGGGCCGAGCGGCAGCGGAAAAACGACGGTTTTTTCCCTGATTGAACGTTTTTATACGCCTTCCGGCGGGGAGATTTGGTTTGGTTCGGACGAGATTCGCGATTATACGCTGGACTCCTGGCGGCGAAAGCTCGGGTATGTCTCCCAGGACAGCCCGCTGATGACCGGAACGATTCGGGACAATATCGTTTATGGAAGGGAGGAGCCAGTCTCCGAGGAAGAAATAGCTGAGGCGGCAAGACTGGCTTATGCCGAGGGATTTATCGAAGCTTTGCCAAGAGGGTATGACACGGAGGTTGGCGAGAGAGGCATCCAGTTGTCGGGAGGCCAGCGTCAACGGATTGCAATTGCCAGGGCGACTCTTGCGGAAGCCGGATATTCTGCTTCTGGACGAGGCAACGGCAAGTCTGGACAGTGATTCCGAGCATGAAGTGCAGAAGGCCTTGAATAATCTGATGGTGGAGCGCACGACCGTGGTCATCGCCCACCGGTTATCTACCGTTGTTGAGGCCGATCAGATTATCGTCCTTGAGAAGGGTCATATTACGGGGAGCGGTACGCACGAGGAATTAATCGAGAGCCACCCATCCTATGTGGAATGGGCGAAGAAGCAGTTCCAGACCGGTGAATAGAGGTAGTAATAGAAATCGGGGAACAACCGGATTGGGGAGAATGATCCGTATACCGTATTCAACAAATTCACCGATATAAGAAGGGCTTTCGGACAGCCCGAACGAATAGAAATAATAGGTAACATAGCTTGAGCTTAGATGAGAACAGAGGAGATGAGATGAGCGTGACACAGATTAAGATTTATGGCGTCAGGGAGCGCCTGAACCCTGTGAAGGAAGAATTATCGGAAGTGATCCATTCGTGTGTGGTTGAAGCGTTTGGACTTCCCGTTGATAAAAAATTCCATCGCTTTTTCCCCATGAACCGGGAGGATTTCTACTTTCCTGAGGGGAGGACGGATCGTTACACCGTGATCGAGATTAGCATATTTGAAGGCCGGACCGTGGAAGCCAAGAAACAGTTGATTCGACTGTTGTTCGAACGGATTCAGCATGCGCTGCACATCTCTTCCCGGGATGTGGAGATCACGATATTCGAAACGCCGCAGCACAATTGGGGAATCCGTGGCCTTCCCGGCGATGAACTGACATTAGGGTATCAGGTGAATATTTAAGAGTGCAGCTATTTCTGATACGCAAGAATGGAAGACGTGTGAGTGTTTTTAAGACACGGAATAGCATGGAATACATGGATTAAACGGAATAAATGGAAGATAGGTAAGATAAATAAGACAAGTAAGACAAGTAAGACACGATAAGACACGTAAGATACGTAAGGCATAGAAAACACGGAAGACACGGAAGACACATAAGGCATAGAAAACACGGAAGACACGGAAGACACGGAAGACACGGAAGACACTTAAAGGTCAGTCAATACGGCTGTCCTTTTTTTGTGTACAGTTCTATGTTAATTGGGAGACAGGAGCAGCTTGAAATTTGAGTAATCTGATCTTGGCTTGTCCCTAATGGGCTTGTATAAGGTGAGCGATTCAGGTAATGAATCAGATTCCTTCATGCTGTAGACTGTATAATAGAGATATAGAAACATGAACGACCAGCTTCATAGAGAAGCATGAAGTTTTGATGAGGGGGATCACATTGACCTTACAACAATTAAAATATGCCATCGAGGTAGCCAACCGTGGTTCCATGAATGAGGCGGCCAAACGATTATTTATTTCCCAGCCCAGCCTGTCCAATGCGATAAAGGATCTGGAAGAGGAACTGCGCATCACGATCTTCGAGCGAACCAATAAAGGCATCTCACTGTCCAAAGAGGGAGCCGAGTTTCTGAGTTATGCACGGCAAGTAGTAGAACAGGCGGAGCTTCTGGAAGGGCGTTACCTGAACGCCAAGCCGTCCCCGCAGCATTTTTCCGTATCGACCCAGCACTATGCATTCGCGGTGAACGCCTTTGTAAACCTCGTTCAGGAATACGGTCAGGATGAATACGAATTGGCTCTGCGGGAGACGAAGACCTACGAAATCATTCAGGACGTCAAAACGCTGCGCAGTGAAATCGGCATTCTCTATCTCAATGAATTCAACGCGAAGGTAATCAATAAGCTGCTGAAGGACGCGGGCTTGCAGTTCACCAGCTTGTTTACCGCGAAGCCGCATATTTTTATAAGCATCAACAATCCGCTCGCCAAGCAGTCCATCGTCACGATTGATGCGTTGCAGAATTATCCGTATCTGTCCTTCGAGCAGGGGGAGTATAATTCATTTCATTTCTCCGAGGAGATCCTCAGCACACTGTCGCACAAAAAGAGCATCCGGGTCAATGACCGCGCGACGCTGTTCAATCTGCTGATCGGGCTGAACGGTTATACCATCTCCACCGGGGTGCTAAGTGCAGACCTGAACGGGAATGAGATTATTCCGGTTCCGCTCGATTGTGATGAGACGATCAAGGTGGGCTGGATCAGCCATAAAAATGCATCGCTGTCCAAGCTGGCAACAGCTTATGTGGAGGCGCTCCATCAAGCGATAACAACTTGATTTTGTACGATATAGCTTCTTACTATAACTGGCTATAGTTTATTGGATTTACTATAGAGCAGCATCCATATGGTATACCTATCTTAACAGAGAGATTATTTTCGGGTGAGGTAGAGAAACCATAGAGGCAGAAAAAACTGAGTTTTAATTAAAGAAATAGCAGACCAGATCTGAAAATCGTAATGACTTATTGCCCCTTCAAGTTAATCATAGGCAGATGTTTTCCTATGAATGCTGAAGGGATTTTTTTTACCGAAAAATCTAATATAGCATATTTATGTGCGGGATATTGCATAGGTGTGACTTTTTGCATACAATGGAATGGTAAATGTTATGTACGTTTCAGAACTTCGGATCCACGGGAGGAATTTATATGGCCAGCAACTCGTTAAGCGCTTTCTTACAGGATAATCTAACAGAACTCAAGCAGCAAGGACTTTATAATACCATCCAGCCTCTTGAAAGTCCGAATGGTCCGATTATTACTATTCAGGGCCGTGAATTTGTGAATTTATCTTCCAATAACTATCTTGGTCTAGCAAATGATGAGCGACTGAAGGAAGCTGCAATTCAGGCAACAACCGATTTCGGAACCGGAAGCGGGGCAGTTCGCTCCATCAACGGAACGCTTGCGCTTCATATTGAACTTGAAGAGAAGCTTGCTCAATTCAAAGGAACGGAAGCGGTGCTTACGTATCAATCCGGTTTCAATTGTAATATGGCGGCGATCTCAGCGGTGATGGGAGCAGGAGATGCTATCCTGTCGGATGAATTGAACCATGCCTCCATCATTGACGGCTGTCGCTTGACCAAGGCGAAGGTGATTCGTTTTAACCACTCGGATATGGAAGATTTGCGTTCAAAAGCAAAAGAAGCGAGAGAGTCCGGGTTATACAGCAAAATTATGGTTATTACGGATGGTGTATTCTCGATGGATGGCGACATTGCAAAGCTTCCTGAAATCGTGGAAATCGCCGAAAGCTATGATCTGATCACTTATGTGGATGATGCGCACGGCTCGGGCGTTCTTGGCGGCGGTGCAGGTACAGTGAAGCATTTTGGGTTGTCGGATAGAGTGGATTTTCAGATTGGAACCTTGTCCAAGGCAGTTGGTGTTGTCGGAGGGTATGTTGCAGGATCCCGTGATTTGGTGGATTGGCTCAAGGTCCGCAGTCGGCCGTTCCTGTTCTCAACAGCGCTGCCCCCAGGCAGCATAGCGGCCTGCATTACGGCCATCGACATCCTGCAGAACAGCAAAGAGCTTCAAATGAAGCTTTGGGAGAATACCCGGTATCTGCAAGAAGGACTCAAGAATCTTGGCTACTCTGTCGGACGGACGGAAACCCCGATTACACCGTGCATCATTGGAGATGAAGCAACGACACAGAAATTCAGCACAAGATTGTACGAAGAAGGCGTGTATGCCAAAGCGATTGTATTCCCGACGGTGCCAAAGGGCACGGGAAGAGTTCGCAACATGCCGACCGCTATCCATACACAGGAGATGCTGGACCGTGCACTTTCGGCATATGAAACCATCGGACGCGAACTGGGTCTGATCTAACTTAAGGGGGCACGAACAATGAAACGAATTATGGTAACGGGTGCACTCGGTCAGATTGGTTCAGACCTGGTAGCAACATTGCGGCAGATTTACGGCGAAGAGGCGGTTCTTGCAACAGACATACGACAGATCCAGCATGAAACGGTACAGTCAGGACCGTTCCGAATACTGGATGTGACCGATCATCATGCATTTCACGAGGCGGCTCAAGCGCATCGGGCCGATACGATCATTCATCTCGCAGCCCTGTTGTCGGCTAAAGCTGAATCCAATCCGGCGCTTGCCTGGAACTTGAACATGGGCGGACTGTTAAGTGCCCTGGAGACGGCTCGCGCATTATCCTGCCAATTCTTTACGCCTAGCTCTATCGCGGCATTCGGGGCAGATACCCCAAAAAGCGCAACACCGCAAGACACCCTGCAGCGTCCGCACACGATGTATGGAGTCAGCAAGGTGTCAGGTGAACTACTGTGTGACTACTATTATCACAAATATGGAGTGGACACCCGGGGGTTGCGTTTTCCGGGACTGATCTCCCACTCCGCGCCTCCGGGAGGAGGTACCACGGATTATGCGGTTGAGATGTTTGGTGCCGCCATCCATAAAGGCAGCTATATCTCCTACATTAATCAAGGGACGTACCTTGATATGATGTATATGCCGGATGCGATTCGGGCTGTCATTGCATTAATGGAGGCCGATCCAGCAAAATTAAAGCACCGCAATGCCTTCAACGTAACGGCGATGAGTGTCGATCCTGAATGTATTGCGGCCAGCATCCGCCGTCATATACCGAATTTTAGCCTTGGCTATGAGGTGGATCCTGTCCGCCAAGCGATTGCAAACGAGTGGCCGGATTCAATCGATGCAACTGCAGCACGCGAAGAATGGGGTTTTGATGTACAATATGATTTGAACCATATGACCGATGATATGGTGTCAAAGCTTATGGAGAAGTCGCAGGCTGATCAGAGCAAGATCAGTTAACGGCTTAGCATCAGAAGGAGGATATTGTTACACTTGGAACCCATTCATAAAAAGGTAGGGAGAAATCTGCAAGCCATTCGTAAATCCCGAGGCCTCAGCCTCGATAACGTAGCCGAGTTAACCGGCGTAAGCAAAGCCATGCTGGGACAGATCGAGCGCGGTGATTCCAACCCGACGATCTCCGTGCTGTGGCGCATCGTTAGCGGTCTTGGCATTTCATTCACCACACTCATTGAAGAGACGGAAACCGAGGTGACCGTGGTATCTCCGGATGACCTGGAGCCTTTTCACGAGGCAGAGGGCGCGTACCGGGTGTACCCGCTGTTCTCTTACAACCTGCGCACTAAATTCGAGTCGTATATGGTTATGATGGATCCGGGCTGCGACCATGGATCTGAAGCACATAATGAAGGCGTGGAGGAGTATATTTTTGTCCACCAGGGAGAGTTGGAACTCTGGCGCGAAGACGAGAGCTATACCGTTCCTGCCGGAAGTTCCGTTCACTTCTCTGCCAACCGGCCGCATCGTTACGTCAATCCAGGCAAAGAGACAACGAAGTTCTACACCATTATTTTCTACGCGGACGCCGCAGCCCGGGGGTGATCACCACGTGCTGCTTGGGGTAGCCGTTCCTTCGGGGGCGGTGAATGACCAAGCGGACCTGCAGGGTGCTGTTCAACCTTTTGGTGGCTCAACTGGTAGGCGAGTATCCGGGCATGTTGCTGGGTCAGGATAGTGGACGAGTGTCCGGGTAGCGTGATGGGTCAGAAGGTAGGCAATTGTCCGAGCAGTGCGCGGGGGTAGCAGGTAATCGGATGACTCCAGCAGTTTAACGGACCCAGGACACCCTATTTCCTGGAAAAAGAGGTTTCGGCGGATCTAATGGACACGAGAGCCGTTATTCTCTAAAACAGACGTCATTTTGGCCGTTTTCAAGCTGAATTGCGACTGTGGAGTCCGTTAGAAAGTCGGATGGGCATAAATCGGGTGAATAACGTACCTGAGGTCCGTTAAGCCTCGGTGGTATGTTCATCCACCAGCGTCAAGGTGACTACCGTGGCAGCAGCGG